>JADKFU010000004.1:300000-600000 GCA_016717285.1 Chitinophagaceae bacterium | reverse complement strand
TGATGAACCCGGCATACATCCGGGCACTGCGGAAGTTTGCAACAGTTTAGATGATGATTGTGATACTCAAATTGATGAAGGTGTGGTAACCGCAACCGTTGTTCCTTCCGGTTCAATTACTATCTGTACAGGTACTTCTATTCTACTGCAGGCCAACACGGGAGCAAATCTTATTTATCAATGGAAAAAAGACGGGATAAATATTTCAGGTGCTACTTTATCCACTTACAATGCGTCAAGTGAAGCGGTCTATTCAGTAGCGGTGGCTATTGGAGTCTGCAGTGTTATTTCAGCTAATACAACAGTTAATACGAAGGCATTGCCAAAATCAAGCATCACTCCATCTGGCACCATTAAAGTTTGTCCGGGCGCAACTGCTACACTTGAGGCAAATACCGGAACCGGCTTACAGTACCAATGGAAGAATGGTGGGGCGAGCATCGCGGGCGCCACAGCGAGCAGCTATAGCACTATGATTGAAGGTAGCTACACCGTAATCGTGACGAATGGCACAGGATGCACCAAATTGTCACCAACTTCCACAATAGAGAATTTTGCCGGCGCTACTGCTAAAATTACAGCAGTCGGCAAATTGAATATCTGTGAAGCTGGCTTCGTGGTGCTGAATGCGAAAGTGACTGCCGGTTATACTTATATATGGTATAAGGATGATCTTGTAATCAGCGGAGTAACCGGAACTGTTTATACGGCTATTATACCGGGAACCTATAAATATCTTGCCACCACACAAAATGGATGCACTCAATTGTCGGGCGGCAAAATCGTAACAGGATGCAAGCTTGAAAATGTTGATGCAGAAAATGACGTGAGCATGAATGTCTATCCCAATCCTTCTGACGGATCATTCCATCTTGATTTTCAAACAGACCCTTCATACGTTGGTGAAGTAACAATTTGTATGATCAATGCGATCGGACAAAAAGTGTACACAGAAAACACGGAAGTTGTTGATGGAATGCTGAGCAAATCCATTTCGTTAAAGTCAGACACTCCAACGGGAATCTATTGGTTGAGAATTATTACAGATGAAGTGGTATTTAACCGTCCGGTTTCAATTGTGAATTGAAGGAAATGAAAAACATGCTTTTGAACGGCAATAATTTTTTTCCTGAAAAGGAGCTCTGCTTTTCATTTCATCTTTTGATTGGGAACTGGTCACCCGGCAAATAAACGGACACATCAATATCTCTTGCTCCCACTAAATGATGTGGGCCCTTTCGAATTTCATCTGGTGTTTCAATTACCATTACTTCACTCACTCCCGCAACAGTTGCAGAATCGTTGTGAATGATAATGGCGGTGGTTTCATCAATACCAATGCACTGATATTCCGGATGTTCAACGATGGCGGAGAATAAACGGTTGTAACGGCTTCGTGCAATAAAGTGCATGTCAACAATCACGCTGTCCAATAAACCCAATCCTTCTTTTAACTCGAGGTTCGAATCGAGCAGTACCGGAAAAGTGGATGCATAAACGGTGTCCATCAGTTGGTTTCCTGTTATCATCAGGCTACTCATAACAGCAGCGCCGGCGCTGGTACCGCCAATGGTTGCGCCTTCCCGGTAGGCTTGCTGAATAATCTTTTTTACTTCACTGCCTTCTATCAATTGCATCATACGCAACTGATCGCCGCCGCCTATAAAAATGATTTTTGACTGAGACAGTGAGTCCAGTTTTTTTTCATCGTGTATGGCCGCTGAATCAAACTTTACACAGGCCTGACCCGTCATCTGTTGCAGTTGATGGTTGATCCAATAGTAGGAGCTGTCATAAGTGCTTGGAAGTGTAATGGCAGTGATGACATCTCCTTTTTTCCATCCCGAAACATCAATCATCTGCTGCATGAGCGTATCATCACGATCTCCACCACCGATTATGAAAAGAGTGCCGGTGTTGCTTTCATTGTGGGTTGGCTGTTGATTGGATGGGTAATTACAAGCGATTATTAAAAACAAGGACGCGGTAATTGCTGTGTAAAACGTTTGTTTCATTTTACTTTCAAAATTAAAGGTGACTGATTTTTATCCGGTACGGGAGCATACCGTTTTAAATGAAGTGCGTTTACGTTGGGATAACGCTAAGGTATCATTCTGCAGACTCCTTCAGAATATTTTTTACATCATCCCATTTTCTTCTTGATACTTCCACTTCTGTATTATCCTCCATCAATAAATGGTGTGTGTTCAGAATACGTCTTACATAGCGCCTGTTGACAAGGTGCGATTTATGAACGCGGATAAAACGTTGCTCATCCAGCAGATCGGCAAAATCTTTAAGCGTACGTGAGGCCAGCAGTTTTTTATTTTCCCGAAGGTGAAATAAGGTATAACTGCCATCGGCCTCCAACCGGATAATCTCCTGTATTGGAAGAAACAAGGTTCCTTGTGTGGTGGAAATAGCCAGCTTAAAATCATCCGGTGTTTTTGCGTTAAGATTACTGATGAAATTTTGCAGCAGCGGAACAGGTGCGGACGATGCGCTTTTTTTTTCTTTGAAACGATCAATCGCAATTTTCAACTCCACGGGATCAATCGGTTTCAGCAAATAATCAAGCGCGCTGTAACGGATGGCTTTAATTGCATAGTGATCGAAGGAAGTGATAAAAATGATTTCAAATTGAATCGGATTGATCTTGTTCAACATCTCAAATCCGCTGAGGCCGGGCATTTCAATATCCAGAAAAACAAGATGGGGCTGATGCTGCTCTATGGCTTTCAATCCTGAAAAAGCATCACTGCAAATGGCGACGATGTTTAATTCCGGAAACGAATATTGCAGGTAATCCTGCAGCGATTTGCGGATGAACGCATCGTCGTCAATAATAATGGATTTATAAATGCTCATAACCAGGTTGCTGCATTCTCCAAACCGGCATGCTGTTAAATGCAGTGTGTTTTAAATCTTGTTTTGGCTGCTCCGTTTTATGATCAGGAAATACGGTGCAGCTCCGTTTCAATTTCCCTTACTGCCAAATTACAACCTTCTTCCAGTTGGTCAATCAACGTTTGTAATTCGATTGCAGAAAGATCCTTTGCCCTGATTTCAATGGCATTGGCAATCAGTTCTTCCTTTTTCATTCCAAAAAATCCCAGTTGTGGTTTTAAGCGGTGAGCTGCCTGGTAGATTCCTTCGTGGTTTTTTTCATCTGCTACCACTTTTAATTGCTGAATTCTCTGCGGTACTATTGCGATGAACTGCCTGAAATATTCCCGTATTTTTTCGCGGTCGTTGTCATACAGGCTCTTTAAGCGGGAGAGATCTGTAACGGTGGAATTTGATTGAGCAGACTGCCTTTCAGCGTTTGCTTCCGCTTTATTTCCTGCTAAGAAATTATTTGTGTGAAGGATAACCTGCTTTTCACTTCGCTGCAATACTTTTCCAATTTCCCGCAGCAATTCCTCTTTACTGAAAGGCTTAACGACATAACTGTTCATACCGGCTTCCATACATTTTTTAAGATCGCTGCGGACAACGCTGGCGGTAAGTGCAATGATGGGTATTTGTGAAATGGGATCCGGAAATTCAGCTCTGATGATGCGCGTTGCTTCAAAGCCATTCATTTCCGGCATTTGAATATCCATCAGGATGAGATCAAAACGAGCACTGGATTTTTCACCTGCATTTTTATCGGGCTGTTCTTTTCTTAAAAGTTCAATCACCCCGGTGCCATTATTCACGACTTCAATCTCCACTTCAGCAATCATTTTTTTCAACGTGTCCACTGCCACCAGTTGATTGTGCTCATTGTCTTCCGCGAGCAGAATTTTTAGTCCGAACAAATCATCCGCGGAATAACCTTCATGCCGGAGTTGAAAATTATTAAGTTGTTCGCTTGTGCCGACTTCCGTTGATAACACAAAAGAAAATACAGATCCCGCATGCAGCTCACTTTCCACTTCTAATTTTCCACCCAGCAATTCCACCAGATTTTTGGAGATGGTGAGTCCCAATCCTGTTCCGCCGAATTTCCGGGTGTCTGAAGCATTTGCCTGCGTAAAACTTTCAAATATTTTGGTAAGCTTTTCCTTTTCAATGCCGATGCCTGTGTCTGAAACGGAGAAGCGCAATGCAATAATTTTATTATTGATATCCTGAATTGTATCCTGCTGTACTGCAGCAATTTCAATGGTTACGCTGCCTTGCTCTGTGAACTTTAAAGCGTTGCCTGCAAGGTTTAATAATACCTGGGAAAGCCGTGAAGGATCGCCCATTACAACAGCAGGAACATTTTTGCCAATGCCTGTAGTGAATATTAAGCCGTTCTCATCCGCCTTCATCTGCAACGTATCACGGACACTCGTTACAACATCCTGCAATGCAAACGGAATTTTTTCAGCTACCATCATGCCTGCTTCGAGTTTCGAGAGATCAAGAATATCATTGATGATTACCAGCAGGTTTTCGGAAGCATGTTTGATGACAGACAGATAACGGGTATTTTTTTCATTCTGCGGTTCGTCCAATAAAAGATTCGTCATGCCCATTACTGCATTCATAGGCGTGCGTATTTCATGACTCATGTTTGCAAGAAACTGCGACTTGAATTGTTCGCTTTTTTCAGCACGTTGCTTTGCCTGTTCTACCAGGATATTTTTTTCTCCGAGTTCTTTGGCTGCACGCTGTTTAATATAGTAACGGTTCCACAACAGTCCGGCAATCAGCAGCAAGAGCACTGCGCCGCCAATAAAAAAATTTTTCAGTTCACGCTGCAGCTTCACTTCTGCCGTTTGAAGCATTTTCTCTTTGTTCAGCAGCACAATGGCTTTGTCTTTTTGTTCCGTTTCAAATTGTGTTTGCAACTCCAGCAGTTTTTTATTCTGCAGGCGGTTATTCACTGAATCTTTCAATACCACATACTTTGACAATGCCTGGTATGCATCCTGGTAATCATTCAGCTTAAAATAAGTTTTAGAGAGTCCTTCATAATTTATTGACTGCTCATATTCCATCTCTTTCATTTCTTTCACCGCATTGATTCCGGTGGAATAAGATTGAAGCGCTTTGTTAAATTCATTGTTGAGGTAATAGGCGTTGCCTAAATTGTAACTCGCAATTGCCAGCAAATTCACATTCTCCATTTGCATGGAGGCTGTCACTGCTTTTTTCAGGTAATTGATGGCGGCTGCATTGTTCCCTGATTCCTGGTAAGCATCTGAAAGTGACATGGAAGCATTTGCGATGATGGAGTTATCTGCCAGACTATCCCCAATGTTTAATGCTTCCAATAATGTTTTTTCCGCTGCAGTATATTTCTTCTGTTTTAAATAGAGGCCACCTAAATTAACCTTGCAAATTGCTATTTGCTGAATATTTCCCAACCCGGTTTGCAGTGCCAATGCCTTCTCCGTCCAGGGAAGTGCCGCCTCCCAGTTTTCCTGGTACATATAGAGCTGCGAAAGAGAGATACTTGCTCTCGCTAAACGATCATTATTATTCGCTTCTTCACTCAATTGCACTGCTTGCTTCAGGTCGGCAAGCGCTGCTTCATATTTGGATGTAATGGTGAGCAGTGTACCTCTGTTGATATAAATCAGTGCGAGGCGATTCTTGTCATTCATTTTCAACGCTGCTTCAAGCGCAAGGTTAGTGTATGCAAATGCACTGTCGAAGCTCGTGCTGTTCTGGTAATAGACGCCCAGATTAAGACTGCATTGTGCAATACCTTTTGACCATCCTGCTTTTTTTGCGGCGGCAAGTGCAAGTTTTGTAAAGATGATAGCACTGTCAGGATTTGAATTCGTGAAGGTGGTGCCCATTTTCCGGAGCGCATTGATACGGCTTGTATCATCGGTAGCATGTTGATATTCCAAACGGTATTTTTCTGCGTCCGTCATCTCCTGCGCGGTTACTGCGGAAAATTTTAGTAAGAGTAGGAATAGAAAAAGGAGTCTGCCCACGAACAGTGTTTGAAATATGAAGGTGTTTTTCTTAAAAAGAAACAGCCGTTTCAGCTCCTGCAACTTAATACATTTCGTTGGTATGGATTCTCCCATGCAAGATTGTTTACAGGGTATTTCCATATGTAAGTCACCCCGTGAAGGGCCACGGGGTGACTCTTCGAACTTGAATATTCACAGCAAAAAAAGGAGTCATCCGGATGACTTCTAATCAGTTTGTTTCATTTTAAAATTTGGTTCAAGTCATCCGATGACTGGCCATTCTTTTCAAATTGAACACAAATTACATGCAACGCCACGGGCCAGAAGGCGGCCCCGGGGGGCCCGCCGCCCCCCGCTCTTAACAAAAAAGGAGAAGGCGGGGACAGGGGAAATATTTTTTTTTTTTTTATTTTTATGTTTTGGGTCGCCCCCCGGCGGGCCGGGCCCCCCCCCCTCCCCGACGTGGCGGCGGCGGCCCCCCCCCTTCCTTCCTGCCTTTTCAAATTGAACACACACTACATTCACTGCCACAGAAAGGCACCGGAGAAAGGTGCCCCTTGAGGGCCACGAGGGTGATGTGATTTTCAATAAACCGCAGCACCTTTCTTATAAAGGATTTATTTCAAACAATCATTGGCCGGAGTTTTTTGAACAATGAAAAATGGCATTGCATAAATCCCATCGCACAGCAGAGGAGTCCTCCTGAATGACTCCATGAAAAATTGCGCCTAAACAAAGAAAAGCAAAGGCGATCAAAAGTCACACCTTGCATCATTTTAATCGGGTGAAACAGCCCATTCAAATTAGCACCCAAACAAGCACAGAAAGGCACCGGAGAAAGGTGCCCCTTGAGGGGCCACGGGGTGACCGTTCAAATCTGAATATTATTCCTTCCCTCAAATTCCCGATCTTTCACCGCATTCAAACAGCACTGCATGAAACTTCACCTACTCTGGCCGCTCTCGTTCATGCTCGCCTGTACTCACCCTTCAAAAGAAATTCCATTGCAGGAAAAAGATTTTTGTTCCGCCATTCACCGCAACGATTCCCTTACACTTTCGAAAGCGCTCGAACCTGTCGCCGACAGTATGAAAAATAAAACCGGCGTGTATGTGCTGGAAGATGGTGATGGTTCTATGGTGGCCCGTGCCTGGCTCACTGAATACGCCGAAAAAACAATCGACATACAATACTTCATCTTTTCCACCGACAATGTGGGACTGATTGCCTGCGATTACCTCGTGCGCGCCGCAGACCGTGGCGTAAAAATCAGGATCATCGTGGACGATATCATGGTGGACGCTGATGTGCATGATATCTTAATGATGGATTCGCATGAAAATATTTCCATCAAAATCTACAACCCGGGCACCAACCTGGGCAAGAACTTTTACAGCAAGCTGAAAAAATTTACCACTGATTTCAGGAGTGCCAACCAACGCATGCACAACAAAACATTTGTGGCAGATCAGCAGGTGGTTATTACCGGCGGCCGCAATATTGCCGATGAATATTTCGACTACGATCATGAATACAATTTCCGCGACCGCGATGTATTGCTCATCGGAAAGGTGGCGGAACAGGTGCAGCATTCATTTGATGCATTCTGGAACAGCCCGTTGTCTGTGCCGGTAGCGGAGATTGTAGAAGAACCATCGGCTGAGTTTGTCAAAGACTCGTTGCATAAACCTGCCGAAGACCCGCACCGTTTCGACCGCCTCCACCAATACGCCTGCAATCCCGAAAACTTCTGGCCGCAGGTGCGCGAGAAAATACAACAACTGCCACAGGCCTTCACCGCCATGCAGCAATCCGGCGACCTGGTGTGGACCGACAGCGTGCAATTTGTTTCCGACGTACCCGGAAAAAATGACGGCACACAGGGATTGGGCGGCGGCGGGGTGAGCACTTCCGCATTAATTGCACTGGTGCAGCAGGCCCGGACATCGCTCGATATTCAGACACCTTACCTGATCACCACTTCGCTGAGCCGGGATCTTTTTCGCGAAGCGGTAAACCGCGGCGTAAAAATCAGGATACTCACCAACAGTCTTGCCTCCACCGATAATGCCGAAGCTTTCAGCGGCTATCAGCGCGACCGGAAAACATTGCTCGAAACGGGCGTAAAGATTTATGAGTTCAGGCCGGATGCGGCCGAGAGGTTCAGGGTGATGACAGGCGCTTTGCAACAAACGCTCGACTTCAAGCCCATCTTCGGGCTGCATGCAAAATCGATGGTGATAGATGGAAACATTACAGTCATCGGCACCTTCAACCTCGATCCGCGCAGTGCCAACCTGAATACGGAATGTGTAACCATCATACATTCCGGAAAAATTGCAGCGGGTGTGCTGCGCGGCATGGAAGAAGAATTCAAACCGGAAAATTCGTGGCAAACCACCCTCACCTTCCATCCCGATTCCATGGCCGGCATTAAAAAGCAGGTGAAGGCGTGGACGAGAAGGGCGATTCCGAAAGAGATATTGTAGCGGTTGAATAGTTCGAAGGGTTTGTATTGTTTGAAATGTTTCGTGGGGTTAACCGCGAATTTTTCAGTTCAAAATATAGAAGAGCATAACGAATACCTGGCCGGATGAAAAATCGTAGCGTGATCTTTATGTATGGGAGCATCTTCCGGCGTTTTTAACCTGCATTGCATTTCCTCTTAATTTAAAATAGTTGCGTACATCTCTATATATTGGTGTGATATACGCAAGATGAGTGCGTATATATAATTGTTATGGGCAACCCTAAATGACGACAGTGAAACAAATATTAATACTCATTGGACTGACACTTTCTCTCTGTGCAACTGGACAACAGTTGACATATAAGGGTGAATTTGTTGACACTATTAAAATAATTTCCAATTCCAGCTATTATCATTTTGACGATAAAGGAACAACAACCGGGGTTTATGACGAGTATATTGTTGTTTTCGACAAGTTAAAAAACAATTACATTTTAAATCCCTATCGAAGAACTGACTATAAATACACATTTAAGCCTGACACTTCCTTCAACAAGGAGAAAGTCCTAAAACAAGGCGAAGTTGTTGACGGACTTCTTATTTCAAACCTATTGAAACAATTTGAAGTATCGTACATCAAACCAGCCTTTGACAATATCGGGATGAGCAATGAACAGTTTCTAAACCTGACAGACGAGAAACATATTGTTCAAGTCGCTAAATGGCATAAAGAAGACTGGCACTTCAAAAAATCATATTCAACTAAGGAACAAAACAAAACTATTTTCAAAGGTTGTCAAAATGTTGACAGTTTAAATTTGTATTTAGCGACAGCTTTTGACACTTCGGGATATATTGTGGTAACTGACGTTGATCAGCATTTTGATGTCGTAATATTGACATCTAAAAGCAAATATCGCTTTGAAGGTAAATATCCAAACTCGTTCAAACAACCCTGGTACAATCATTCGACCACTAACATACATAGTACAAATTCAGTTTTGAATCTTTCAATCAATAGTGCGTTAGTTGCTATCTTGCCAGACAAGTTTTCCAGACTTGAAACATTGAAATTTGAAGCGTTGACAAATGAATATATTGAATGGTACTTAAAAAGACGTGGAATTATATTTTGACAATGGACAGAAGGGCAGCCCATAACAGCACATTTGCAATAGGCGGGGTTTCGTGCTCCGCAGACAGTTTAGTGGTAGCCGAAAGTTTTGTGCTCCGCATAAAGTTCAGTGGTAAAAATCCCGCCCATCGCAAATCTGCAAACCGTTAGTCGGAATTTGTAATCCCGTCCGTTTAAGTTTCGGATTTTTAATTCGATAATAAACCAATGCGCCTGGTTAAACACGGGATTAAAAATCCCTTACGCAATAAGACCGGATTGCAAATCACAAGCGTTCGAAACATTGTGTGACGAGAGTAGTAAAAAAAATGTCATGCTGAGCGGAGTCGAAGCATGGTATTTTTTCTGAAGAACTGACCACGAAAGCAATGTCTCACTTCGACTGAGTTTTTACTGAGCGTAGTCGAAGTGCTGCTAATGACACATAGTTTAATCATTTGATTTTCTGGATGTGAAAAAAGAGGGAGTTTGAAAGAAATCGATTTGCAAAATAGTTTGCACTCGTGATGAGGCGACGATTGGACGATGGTTGATTCTTGATGAAGGGTGATGGAGCGTTTCTCGCTACGGGGCTGTCATGCCGAATTTATTTCGGCATCCCATCCAATTTGAACTTCGTATCCAAAGGCCTGGATTGTTTTTTTTGAGTTGCAGTTTTTAGATTCATAGTGACATCGTTTCTACTTATTGGAGATCCCGAAATAAATTCGGGATGACGCTTTGATTGGACGATGCGTTGATTGGACGATGCATTGCTAATGACATTTGGTTTGATCAATTAATTTTGA
The DNA here is from genome assembly GCA_016717285.1 of Chitinophagaceae bacterium. Taxonomy (NCBI): domain Bacteria; kingdom Pseudomonadati; phylum Bacteroidota; class Chitinophagia; order Chitinophagales; family Chitinophagaceae; species Chitinophagaceae bacterium. The sequence goes on along the minus strand of JADKFU010000004.1, from coordinate 589,704 downwards.
AGATGTGTTAAAAGTGTCATTCTCAAAGAACTCGATATAAAATAATTTGCGCTCAGTGTGACATTGCTTTTGTTCCCCTCTCATGGCCGTCGTCCGTGTAAATTTCAAACTTGAATTTCTTTGAATTATTCAGCGAAGCTGAAAGCTAATAAGGTTTCGAACACCTGTGATTGCAAATCCGGACTAACGGAAGAACGATGCAGCATTTTTCCATCTTCAAAGCCCAGGTATACGAATTGGCTGTCACAATAAATTGCAGTGATATTCCATGAACTGTTATCGCGAAATGTGAGATAGCTGAATTCACTGCAAATGAGCAATTCATCGCTGTGCAAAAAAATGCAGTATGTTTTCCTTATTTGTGATTTTATGGAGCGTGAAATTTCCCCTCTTCAAAAACTGTAAAGTGTAGTGTTTACTTCTCACATGCTATTATTATGACCCGAAGCAAAGTGCAGCTTGCTAAGCGGGTATATTTCAACATTGAAAATACTTAATACTTAAAATAAAAGCCACTGCCCGCACTTTCAGGCAATGGCTTACTTTCAATGGCCGGCTTCTTATTGAACGAGAAATTTCCCGGTAGTTAAAGATTGATCTTTGAATATCACCTGATAGATATACATTCCTTTTTCAAAATCTGTAGAGATATGGGCAACAGATTCACCGTTTACATTAAATGAACCGATGAGGGTTCCGGCGAGATCAAAAATCCGGATGCGTTCTGCATTTTTCAGTTGAAAATCAATCGCGCGCTGTTGCTGCAAAACAGGATTAGGAAATACCTGTGCCATATTATTATTTTTTGATGGAGCCGACAGTCCCGTGAAAACAACATTGGATTTAAAATAATCATCAACACAGGCCGCTGCATCAATGATGGTTGAATAGGATGGACATGGATATACCGAGTTATCATCCCACACTACTGAGAAATCAAACGTCTGAACTTCTCCCGCATCAAATCTGAATGGGCCTGAGCTCATGATAAACCTGAAATCAGAGGGCAACCCATTTTCTGTACACAACGACCATCCTGCAGGGTCGGACGGATCACCCGGATAAGCAAAATCAGTTTCAACACCACCCGGATTCACCAAATGAGAACCACCGGAAAAAACAGATTGCAGGTAACCATAGTAATCTTCTTTGTTCTGTGGATTTCCAGCAATACCAAAATCATTTAAGTAGTACATGAAATGATCCATATAATGTAGTATGCCTTCATCATCCTTAATACCTTTTAAAAGATCGATGGCAAGAACAGGTGGATCGTTACCATAATTAAAAGTGCACCCTGAACCAGCATCCACTGAATCTATATTGTACACGATGCCCAGGTTATTCAATGTATCGGATCCGAAGTAATCATTAAAGGCACATCCCAAATCAGGATCAGTCCACAATCCAACAAAGGAGGAATCCAGTGAAAGAGAAGACTTATTAATTATTTTATAATGATAAAATGTCGTGTTGTTCAAACAAGTTCCTGTTCCTTGAAAAGCATATACCATACATTGAACTTCAATACCAAGTGGCAGTGCGCCTGTTTCACTGTGAGTATTTCCTTTGTCATTGAAAACAAACCACAATGCCTGGTCACCCGGAATTTCAGGATAATCTCCATCGGCAGGATTATACATTCCGTTTCCATTTACATCTGCAAACGGTGCGAGGTCTTGATCAGGCAAAAAAGAAAGATTCGGATTTCCTTTTCCTGGCCATTGCGCAATGGATGAAGGAGGCACTGCAAACTGACCAGCAATAAATGAATCGATGGCAGATTTATTGACCTTCCAGATACGGTCAAAATTCTGGCAGGCAGTGGTGGAAACATTTCCAGTTTGATCGAGCGGACCCGGAAAGAAATCATTCCCGGTCTGTCGGTAGGTTTGTGCGGCCACGTGTAGTTCTCCGTTGGCATCAATGCCTCCAATCCACAATCCACCTGCAAACAAAGCGGAAGTATTGCCGGTTTTAGGAACTAAGTATTTGGCATCATGGTCAAGGTCCCACCACATATCGCCTCCATTGTTGATGCGAGCTTTTACATTGTTGATATCAAGGTATTCATACGCTGTTGCCGGTGGGCAATTTTGTGCAAGCGCAGCATTTGCCAGCAAGACAATTGCTGTAGTGTAAAATAAATTTTTCATGGTTGATTGGTTTTATAATATCAAATATAACTATGTACTATACTGAATGCAAGTTTAAAAACACCTATAGATAATGTATTACGAAGCAGTGACAATAGGCATTCGTATTGTCACAGAAGGTTCAGGAAATGTCAGGACCGCTGATGCGCTTGATTAAATGATGTTTATGATTCGGTTTCAACGAGACTAAATTACTATGATTCGCTTTCCGCGAGACTAAATTACTTCAATGTCAGGACCGCTAATGCGCTTGATTAAATGATGTTTATGATTCGGTTTCAACGAGACTAAATTACTAGGATTTGCTTTCCGCGAGACTAAATTACTTCAATGTCAGGACCGCTGATGCGCTTGATTAAATGATGTTTATGATTCGGTTTCAACGAGACTAAATTACTAGGATTTGCTTTCCGCGAGACTAAATTACTTCAATGTCAGGACCGCTGATGCGCTTGATTAAATGATGTTTATGATTCGGTTTCCTTGAAGCAAACTTACTTTCAATAGTATTGTTTATTATTCCATTCGCATCTTAACCTTCTAAATAAACGTGCGTCTGAGGCATATGAGCTTTTTGCAGTTGCATTAAATCTTTCAGATGATACGATTGATAAATTGATAATTATGATTTGTTTTCCTGTGCTAATTTTCTCTGCAAAGTTAATCTTTTGAATTCCAGTCTCGTATTGCCAAAATTGATTAATAATCCAATTTCCATCTTATATGCTTCCAAATAATTGAGTGCCTGAGCCAGATGAACTTTCTCCAATTGCGTTAAAGCTTTCAATTCAACCATAATTTTACTTTCAACAAAAAAATCAACCCGTCTTGTGCCGATTGGTTCGCTTTCATAAAATATGGGCATTTCCATTTCACGAACAAATTCCAAACTTTGTTTACCCATCTCAATAGCCAATGCCCTTTGATAAATTACTTCCTGAAAACCGTTACCCAAAGTGCTGTGCACTTTCATAGCACAACCAATTATCTTTTGAGTAATATCAGAATATTTATACTCTTCCTTAATCATACAATTGATTTTACCTTATACACTGCATATTTACAAAATCATTTATCAAAATAATCATCTTATCAAAGTAATTATTTTATCAAAACAATCATTTTTATCATATCCACCTGCCTATTTGCACAAACATTTATCAAATAATCATTCTATCATATTCATCTGCGGTTCCGACATTTTCAACGCGGTTTGCGGGATGATGCTATTTGTGAATTATAAAAACATTTAGCAACAGCGGAAAAAATTCCATCACACTTCCCGCTTCACAATTACCTACGGGAATTTATATCATCAGGATGCAATCCGGAAACCAATCAGCTACAGTAAAAACGGTGAAGTTGCAATGAAAACAGGTGATGGATCGCCCGGCCCGGCAGTTTTGTGAACAGGCTTTTATTGTTTGAAATGAAGTGCATTTTTTTCAATAATTTTTTTGAATAATTGATAAATACTATTAAGTTTATAGTTACAAATAACCCTTATGAAAAACAAATCAATTATCAATCTCTCCGGATATTCCGCTTTAGCTGCGGCTACATTAAGTATAATTAACGCAAATGCTCAAATTGTATATACTGACATCGATGATATAAAAGTTGATTGGCCGGCTTCACGCCCCGGTTTTATCGATCTAAACAATGATGGCAAATTTGACTATGGTTTTGGGGTAAAGAAAATAGAAGGCATTTACTGGGCTTCGGTGGTGGATGTCTGGAATGACCAGACTATTAATGAAGTAGCAGGGCTGGGTGATGGATTTCAGTTCCATCCGTTCAAGTTAAATGCCATGAGCGACATAGATGAAGATGTGAACTGGATTGAAATAAAACATTTGTTTTATAATCCCCTGGCAGCTTATTCCTGGAGCAGCTTTCATTTCGGTTTCTGGAAGGAAGGAGTCAGAGATGGATTTCTGGGAACACGTTTTATGATTGATGGCCAAAGGCATTATGGATGGGTGCGCCTTGCTGTTGCAAAAGATGCTGCTACTATCGTTGTAAAGGACTATGCTTATAATAGTGTACCGGAAATGCCTTTGGTGGCAGGCCAAGCTTTTAAAGAAGAATTGGATTTCATGAGTGCATCTGATCCATCCATTAATTTATATCCAAATCCGGCCAGCGAATATGTAATGTTGTCTTTTCCAGGTCAGGAGCAAGTAAATTCACAATGCAGCATTTATGATATGTCTGGAGAATTGCTATTGCGGGTTGATAAGTTAGAAGGCAATAAAATTGACATTCGTCAACTAAGCAATGGAAGTTATATTCTGCATTTGCAAAATGAAAATGGAGTATTCATTACTAAACTTAATATTCAAAGGTGACGAATCATTATCGTGTTGCTGGATAAATTATGACTTAATCCGTTGGTCGGGATTTGTAATCCCGTACGTTTAAGTTTCAGATTTTTTATCCGATAATAAACCATTACGTCTTGTTCTAAATGAGATTAAAAATCCCTTACTCAATAAGATCGATTGCAAATCCGGACTAACGGAACTAACGGAAAGAACAAAGAGCCGGTAGCTACAACTGCTATAAATTGGCGGTTCCGTTTTTACTGGTAGCTATTCAATAATAAATTTGTAACCCCTGCCATGTACGTTAATAAATTTAATGGAGTTATCGTCGCTTAATTTCTTACGTAATTTAGACACCAATACATCAACATTTCTACTGATTACAATTATGCCTTTATCTTCCCAAATCTCTTTCATCAGCTTTTCCCTTTCTACGATTTGGTTTATATTTTCTGCAAATATTTTTAGTGCTTTTGTTTCTTTTTCTGAAAGTGTAATATTTTTATTCTCAATGGTAAGAATATTATTAGCTGTATAAAATCTAAAGTTACCTAATGGTATGTGATCATTCTTCTCGCCGATTGATGCTGGCACTTCTTTTTTGCGAAACTTATTTTTCACATAAAAACCAACAAAACTCAAAGGAATAATCAATAGTGTCAACAAAAGGAAATTGAGCTTATTTTTCTTCAAAAACTCAATTTCAATAACATAACAATCAACCTCCAGCGTACGACCTCTGCAAGGTGTTAAATCACCTGCCTGGCTATTTATTTCGAATGCAAAGACAGTTTCATTTTGTTTACAATTCCTCAAATTCACTATATAATCGTTTGCCAGCGCATTTTTCTGAAATGTTCGTTGAACAATATTGATGAGTGTATCTGAAATAAAACTAAAGTTATTTTGAAAGGAAATCTGGTAGGTGGTTTCATTTAATTTCTTAACCGGCAGCACTCTGGAGGTAGAATCTTTAGCTGCAAGCAAAAGCTGGTGTCCTAAATCACGCAATACAATTTCTAAATGATCCTCAGGAGCTTCATTTTTTTTATTGATAGCTGCAACAGCAGCAAGCAAAATAACAATGATCATGATGGAAAATCCGAACAGAATAAATGGCTTCATGCGCGCAAAATAATCTATTAAACCTTCGTTGCCGGTGATTTACAAACGTTTTACATATCCTTTACAGCTTTTTACTATTAAAAAGCTTCCCGGTAGTTGACGCGCAATATCTTTATTTAATTGTTTCACCAAATCAATTACCGTCATGAATAACTATAAACTTGCTTTTTTGTGGTACATCCCGATTATTTCGGGACTCCTTTTTTCATTTCTCTTTTCCTGTAACCAGGCGGTAGAAATTCCAAAGACATCTCTACTCACGGATAATCTGCACACTCAACAAACAGATAGCACCGGAACTGCAAACATCGTTCTTAGATCTGCTGATGGCGGACAAACCTGGCAGGATATAAGCAACGGGTTGCCCCAACCTGTGCAAGATGACTATGGTATGGGCAGAAATGTTTTTTACGCAGATGATAATGGGCTCTATTTAACGGATGCAAATTGGATTTATCACACCAACACAAATTCCACGGCTCCTTTTTGGACCAAAGATATTTTCCCTGACCCACACAGCAACATCGCCCCTGGTAAGACCGGGATATTTGCATACAATTACTATGGTCCCATTTTACAAAAACTTAACGGAACCGATGTATGGTCGCCTGTATTCACAGATTTGCAGAAGAAAAAAGTACGCACTGTTTATGAATCTGCCGGAGGCATCCTTTTCATCGGCACCGACGAGGGCCTTTTCAGATCTGCAAACAATGGAAAAACATGGAATCATATCCATGCCTGGGGCCTGTTAGGGAAATTGGCAGAGTCGGATGGTGTAATAGTGGCTACTTCCACTAGAGGGATAATCAGATCGGCCGATGAAGGTGAACACTGGGAGTTGGTGATCAGTGAGGGCGGCGTGGGCATCGATGTAGCGAAAATCGAAGATGGATTTGCTGCAATCAATTACAGTACAGCGTCCGGGACCAGGAGAATACGGGCATCCTACGACGGCGGAAAAACCTGGCAGCCCATTGATGCAGGAATGCCTGGGCAAGTTATTATGGACGCACCCCTGCGACCCATTATTGCGGACAATCCGGCGCAAGGCAACGCTGACTCAATGTGGCATCCTAATCAAACTTCTCTTTCGGCACCTCTCTATATTACCTCCATTATCCAGGTTGGTGAAAACTTCTTTTGTGGCTGTTCTGACGGCATTTACAGGTCATCAGACAAGGGGAAAACATGGCAATGTATGCGTTGTATTAAAGAGGGAAAGATGTTCAAATTGTCTGTTTCCGGCAACGTGATTTATGCCATACAGATGGAGAATCATTGTTAAACCTGTCCGATAGTAAAAGATAAATGAAGATGAAAAAATTTATAGAATTATTTCCGCTGTTCGAAATGCCTGTTTTTCACACACACAATTATTAAAGGAAGCATGAGCCGGGATATAATTATTGCATATTCTGTCACCACCTTCATCGTTGGACTTGTATTGAAGTTGAAAGAGACTAAAATAAAATCACAAGACAATCAAATTACGACATGAAGAACTGCGTGCAAAATTTTAAAATGAAAGTTTTTGATGGGTTATTGAATGGAATAGCTCTAATGAATAGTTGTGGTAATTCCAGATCATTACATTTTGACAAAACTTCATAAATTTGATAGATGCAAGTACACGTAGAAATTGGCTTTGAACAGTTACTGAAAATTGTGAAAGCACTACCAGCAGGCAAGTTGAGACAGTTGTAAGCTGAAATTGAAAATGGAGTCAAGGATGAAAAATCACTAATAGATTTGAGACTTTACTCTTGAACGGCCTAACTGCGTCTAATAAACAGTTGGAAACCATAAAAAAACACAAAAGCTATCAACCAATGGCGAACAAAGTAAGCAAGAGTAGTTCCTAAACCGCACACGGAAGAAAAGAAAAATTATTACTCAAAATTCTATCGCTATTTTAATAACCCGGAGATAAAACAAGTTCGACCCTGATTATCGACAACTTTTTGCAGTTGCCAAATTTATAGCGATAATTTTCAACCACCTTTTAAATTAACAAAATGATTTCAAGATTACTGTTTAAGGATAGAGATAAGCGAAAGCGGTTTGCTCATATCGGGGCAGGGATTGTCATCCTTATTCATGCATATGAAAAATATGAAAGTGGTCACGAATCCTACATCTTTTTTGGAATTGCGGCACTTGTATTCTTAACCATTGCACTGCTTCATCCCGTTATTGAAAAAAAAGTTCCCTGGGTTGATGGGGTATTTTTAATTATTGAAGGAATTTTATCGGTAATTGTAGCGATTGACTATTATCATTTAGGAAAGAAAGCCTTGCCTTTCACCTATCTGGCTTTAGCAATTTTTCAATTTTTTATGGCATTCAGAAGAGGTAAAAAGGGAATGGAACATCATAAATCAACTCATTAATCCGGCAGTTGGGAAAAGTAACGCAGCATAATTTATCGCAGCATTACTTATGTTGACGTTACTGAATTTGTTGGATGAAGTGAAATTTTTTCATCCGATGCTTTTGAATAAACAGCGGCTTCCCTTCTTTTTAATGGATAAGCAATCAAACCAGTTGGAGTATTTCCATCTGCTAATTTTTCCAATTTTATTTAAGGCGGCTGACGACCACTCTTTACCAGAGTTTTGTAAATTTTTTAGGGTGATATTTATTTAAAGTTGTTTAATATTCTTTGCTTGTCCTCATGCTCTTTATTGTTCTTATGATAAAGTTCAATGAAGGTTATTTTTTGTTCCGCTTCAAAGTGAGCATAAATTAATCTCAACCCAGAATTTACTCCACGACCTTTTAATGCTTTACAGGCAATCTTCTTTACTTTAATGACACAGGTTTCCAAACCCAAATTATCAATACGAAAACTAAACGGTGGTCTTTCTTGTGGTGTTACTTCCAACACTTTTTCACCACTTCCAAATCTTCGTTCAACGTTCTGTATTTTTCAAAAGGTTTTTCAAATCCTTCTTAAATTCTATAAGTTCATCAAAGGTCATTGTTGTTCAATTTCGTCACCATAGTTTCTGACCGAGAAAGGAGCATCTCTATAAAAAACTAATTCGTAATTTATTTCTTCTCCTTCTTTTGAAGCCAACCAAGGCATATCCTTATGAGAATAATTACTGATGGCAGCGGCGCTCCAATCACTCATTTGTTGAATCACTCTATCAATTACTTCCTTCTCACTTGCTTTCAATGCTGTTAAATCGGCTTTTACTAAAGGCAAGTAACGGGTTTGAGGATAACCATGATATTCGGTTTTCACTCTTTGCAACTGACCTTTATCAATCATTTGTAAAACGATTGTATCTAACTTTTGTGGAACCGGACCATAAGGCAACTTGCGATATTTTGCACCAGTCAAATGTTCTTCATACAATTCGTAATAATTGAAGTCGGAGAAATAAAGAAGTTTGTAAAGGACAGTTTCGCCAACATTCGGTTTGCCTGCACAGCGTTCAAGAATATACAACAACACATTTTTAAACTTGCTGACTTGCAATGATGGAACAGAAATCCGTTCATCCGTTTTCTTTGACTTTGTTTCGGCTTTGCCTTCCAGATCTTGATTAGCGAAAAAATCTTTGGACACAAAATCATCCAAAGAAAATCCTAGCACCATTGACAATTTTTGAAATTCAAGAACATCAACAGTTCTGTTTCCCAACTCTATTTGAGCCAAGGACGGTCTTGAAATCTTGATACTTTTCGCCAAATCTTCTTGAGACAACCCCTTCACTTTACGAAGTTCAGTTATCCGCTGACCTATTTGCTTTTGTGACAGATGTATGTTCATATAAATTTTATTACGGTTCAACGAGGCAAAGATAAACATTGTTTCAAAACAAAACAATCAATTGTTCTAATATTATCATCAGCCCGACTTCCAACCTCTGACAACTACCGGACAAAGGAATTTTATTTTTCCAACGCATATACAAACTATCATTAAAACCTATGATTTAACTTCTACGTATCAATATTATATATTTGCACGTATAACATTTTACACATGGACACTAAACTGACATTAAAACTTAACAGCGATGTTATCGAACAGGCAAAGACGTATGCCAAAAGAAAAAATACCAGTCTTTCGAAATTAATAGAATCTTACCTTGGCTTACTCATTAGCCCTGATGACACGCAAGAGGTTACGCCATTAGTTAAAAGCTTATCCGGTGTGATTAATTTAACCAAAGACTTCGACTACAAAAAGGAATATAAGAAGCATTTACTTAACAAATACGCTAAATAGGATGACCAAAGTATTTATCGACACGGATGTTTGTATAGACTTATTGGCCGGGCGCAAGCCATTTAACAAAACGGCGGAAATACTATTTTCACTTGCAGACACAGGTAAAATTAAAGTCTGTGTTTCATCGCTTGCTTTTGCCACTATAGACTATGTTTTACGATCACAATATTCGACCACACATTCAAGACAAATAATTGCCAAATTTAAAACGATTGTCAATGTATTGTCGGTTGACAGCAAAACAATTGATTTGGCTATAGCATCTGATTTCACCGACTTTGAGGATGCTATACAATATTGTTGTGCTATAGAGAACAACCTGACAACAATAATTACCAGAAATATTAAAGATTATAAAAAAGCAACAATTAAAGTTTTAACTCCTGAAACCTTTATTTCCAAACCTAATTAGAAAAGCCCGACTGCATATAACAATCAGCCAGCAAACAGGAAAGCCCACGTTGGTAGGGATGTGTAATCCCGTCCGTTTAAGTTTCGGATTTTTAGCCCGATAATAAACCAATGCGCCTGGTTAAACACGGGATTAAAAATCCCTTACTCAATAAGACCGGATTCCAATCCGCACTAACGGGTTCGGCAGACTGATAACAAACCCTGAATGAAAGCTGAAATTTTGACTTTCAAACTGACATTTTTTTAGCGGTTTGCGACAAAATTTTATTTTCCATAGCTCAGAAATACAGTGGTAAAAAATTTGATTTTCCTCTTTTAAAACAATTTCTTAACCATTAAAAAAAGGAGGTAACCAATGACACACTTAAAAAGAAACGGAAGCCTGCTGCATCAAATGCCAGTGCTTTTTGACGATTTTTTTAACCGGGATTTATTCAATTGGGGCAACCAGAACTTCTCAGACACCAACACCACCGTTCCTGCAGTAAACATTAAAGAAACTGCTGAGCATTACGAGGTGGAAGTGGCTGCACCCGGCATGTCGAAAAAAGATTTTAAAGTGGAACTGGACGGAAATTCCCTCACCATCAGTTCCGAAAGAAGCAGTGAAAAAGTGGAGCATGAGGATGAGCGCTATTCCCGTAAAGAATTCAGCTATCAATCTTTCCAAAGGACTTTTTCGTTGCAGAAAGAGGTAATGGACACAGATAAGATCCAGGCGAAGTATGAGAATGGCTTATTGCACCTGCTGATTCCCAAAAAAGAGGAAGCAAAACAAAAGCCACCAAAGCTGATCCAGATTTCGTAATCAAACAGCTTCCTGATCGCAAGAGTTGCCTCGCAAAAGGAGGCAACTCTTGTTATTTTTAAAGGGTTACCGGATCACTGTTTTCATTCATAAATGTTGAGGAATTACTGAAGCGCATGGTAACAATGCCGCTCACTATTTTATTGGCCTGCGTATAACAATCAGACAGCTAAACGGAAAGCAGGTTAAAAAAAATGCTGGAAGATATACACCCTTTCTTTCCTGATTTTTTTATGGCCACAATAAGAACTTCTAACGGTTATGCTTTGACCAGGCAGCCAGATAATAATTGAGTGTTTTATTTAGAGATTAGAAAAATCAGCCTTTTTGGGTATTGACAAGGTTGCAATCAGCTATTACTTTTGATTAATCAATTGCAATGGACTCGTTACTCCAAAAAAACATATACACGGCATTTTATTAAAAGAGATTTTATCAGCATAGTTTATAGAGTAATAAAGAAGGGCATTTATTTCCGATAGCATACCAGGATACGCCTCATTTCATGGAGATCACCAAGTGAAACATATTTTATGTCAGTATCAACTGTTCACATTAATGAACCAATACTTTTTATCATCACTATTACGTGTTCAATTTTAATTCCTCGCATTGTTATGGGACAAATTTTATTAACGCATGCAGGAATACAAAAAATAACCGATAGTCTTTTGATTGAAAACAGTGATACGATGATCGATTTCGCTTCTAAATCAACAGAAAGATTTATTGCGATCAATAATGCTCCTGATATTCATAAGTCGCCGGTAAAATTTCAAATTAAACCTACAGGATCATTTGACATTTCACAAAGTGTAAATCACGACAGCTATCAGATAGACCCTTTGGCTTTGAATATTAACTGCAATCTTTCGCAGTCTGTTTTATCAGTGCCGATTAATGTTATGGCAGGTATAACTTCTTTTGGACCCTCAATCAACCCACTTCAAACAAACTTTGCTATTTCATTTGACAGAAATCTTTTTCTGGAAGAAATGCAAAAACTATTGCTGCACCATGGCGAGGAAAAGTATAGAAGCGTGTTTGACAGTTTGCAAAAAATAAAAGTTGGACTGCATGCTTTTGATAGCGTAAGAAATCTGTTAAATGACGAAGATTTTCTGGATTCAGTTCATTATGCTTATCAAAGTATGGATCGTTTAGAATCACTAATCACAGACACTGCAACATCAGCGGAATTAAATACTCGTATTGATTCCGCTTTATTTGAATTGTATTCGAAAACTATTGCGCGGTATCAGTCATTACAACATTCTTACAATGATTTATTGTCGTTGAGCAAGGGAATAGCAAATCAATATCAAACACTTGACCTATCTACAATTGCATCCATTTTTGACTTTCCAATATCACCCGATAAACTGAACGAGGAGCAACTTTTAAATGAGGTAAAAAAAGCGGGTGCGAATAAGTTAAATCAAGTACTTGCTGGTTTGAAAGAATTCACTATCGGCCAGGTTTTATTAAATCAATCACCGCTGACGCTCAATAGTAAGATTGCAAACGGTTGTTCATTTTACTATGCACTTAATTTTCTCTACTTCGGTGCTACACTTGCGCGGGAAAAGATGAATGATTTGCCATATGGCGGAAGCAATGATATCATCCAACCACTCTATAATGCCAAACAATTCAATGTGATTACCCAGGCTTTGGTAGGTACGGGATCCCGCGACAAAGAATTTATAGAACTGTCAGTAACCAATTTTAAAACTTCTGATCCTTTTGCGATATCATCAAACACGCCGTTTACGAATACGCTGGTTTCTATGTCGGGTGGCGTTTCTAATGCAAGTGGCCTTCATTCTGCTTTGGAAATTTCGGGGTCCACAAGTTCTTATATGGCTTCCGGTTTGGCAATCGAGACAGGAATTCATTCAAACACTTCCCAGCATTTAGGAATTCATTTTCAACTTGAAAAACAATTTTTGAAATCAGGAAGCGCTTTCAGTGTTGAATATCTTTCAGCAGGACCATTATACAAAACAAACGGCAACAACTATCTTATTAGTGATGCACGTTCCATAAAAGGTGCATTCTCACAAAGCGCGTTTAAACACAAGTTGAATTTTTTAACAAGCATATATTACCTGCAACACAATGTCACCTCTGTTTTCCAATTCCCCTTTTTTCAATTAAATTTTTCAATTGATCTTCGATACGATATCAGGAATGGCTTTTTATTATTCCGCTATACTCCTGTCGTTTCCTCTGCGCCGAATAGCAGCCAAAAAAACAAACAGGAGATGGTACAGTTTCAATTTTCGAAATCCTATGCGATATTCAGTCATTCTGCTTCCAGCATGATTTGTATTTATAGCACATCATTCAGCAACGTAAACACATTGGATACCTTTCATAATAGTATGATGCTGCGAAGCGACTTTCAGCAAAAGATTTCTATTACTCCAAAATTTTCATTGAACGCATTGGTATCTGCGCAAAGTCCGAAAGAAAATCCTGTAAAACCCAATTATTATTTCTTGTCAGTAACGGGGAATTTACAATTGGGAACAAAATTAATGGCAACTGTCAATTTCAATATGAATGGAATCGGAGATGCAGCATATTACGGAGCAGGCGTAGCTGCAGGATGGAAAATTCTAAAAAGGGGAAAGCTCAATATCTACGGCGATGTAAAATTGAAAACCGGAGCAGGCCAGGCATTGCTGCCCACGTTTTATCATAGTTCTATTTCTTATTCACAATCCTTTTAATTATTCATATGAAAAAGGGCATCGTTGTTATACTCCTTGTGACGGCCTTCAGATTGCCGGCAATCAGCCAGGTAATTATTTCCTGGAATACAATGCTTCCGGATCATTTCATGATTGATGATCTATGGAATCTCACAATTTCTAAAACAAGTCCTGGTTCTACAGTATGTTTTCTTGAATTGAAAATTGAGACTAACAATCATATTCCGGTGATTAATTTATCCACGGAATCATTTCTGTTGCACCAAGGCATCACTGATGTGAAAGTGATAAAGACAAATGTTAAATCAACTGTTCAGTATGGCAACAATAACTTTACTTCCACACTTCGCCAAACGGGCTCATTACCCATGGGAAAATATATTTTTTGTGCAACGCTGACTTCTGCCGACAAAAGTATGTTATTGGGATTGTCATGTGAAGAACGCCAACTATCGGGATCGTCTCCTCCCTTTCTAATTTACCCTCATAACACACAAGAGATCTATACTGTCCATCCATTGCTTTCGTGGCATGGCCCGGCACCTGAAGATGAATCTAAGACAAGTTATTCATTAGTCCTCACAAAGATCAAAGACCATCAGGCGCCTGAGCAGGCGATCAGGAATAATGTACCGCTTGTATTTCAAAAAAACATAGCGGGAACTTCGCTTGATTATACTTCCTTATTTCCTTCATTGGAAGAAGGGTCTTCTTATGCGTGGAAAGTGGATGTGTTTTATGACCAGCAATTTCTTGGAAGCACAGAGACCTGGCAATTTGTTATCGCAACACCAGTCTCAGTTCCGCAAGTAAATACTTCAGGCAGTTATAATCTGATCAATAATGTAGCCGCTGATGGTTTTTATCTCTCCAAAGGAGTTTTACGAATAGGCTATGATAACAGAAGCAATGATCCTGAATTGAAGTATAGAATTGTGCAGGCGGATACACGAAAGACGATAAATTTTCATCCGGAAATTTTATTGCAGCATGGCATTAATACGATTGATGTGGACCTGCGCAATGAAGGCTTCAGAGAAGGAATTGCTTATCTGATGCTGATTGAGGATGGAAATGGTAGCAGGTACCAGGCTGTATTTTATTTTATCAAATCATAGAATGATAAACTTTATGTTCAAGAAACTACTATTGTTTTCGTTTACCGGTCTATGCTATTGTTCATTGCAATCCTGCAGAACAAATGCATTAAGTCCACGTGAGTATATAGGTTATGTTACCGACAGCTCAAACGGCTTAAAGAGAACTCTTCAACACGACAGGCTGTATTTCTCTGCACAATATCAACCCATTGATTATGTATGTCTGCTGGAAACATCCGGCCATGTTGAAACCGACGAATTCCATGAACTGCAAAGCAAATTTGAAGGATTAACTCATTTTTCTTTTTCTATCGGCAGCAATGATCATGAAACCGATCCTTTGAAATTGATGATGAATGGAATGAACTATGAAGATGCCATTGTTTATTTTGCGTTTGAAGTCAAAAATGATTTTTTTATTGTTAGCGCTGGAGATACACTACCATGTGTGATCCACCATTTTGAACGAAGCTATGGTTTGCATCCCAGTATTGACCTCGTGCTTGGTTTCAGGCAGCAATCAACAATGAATCTGAAGGAGGATGCTCCCTTGACATTGTATTTTAACGACCGTTTATATGGTAGTGGCTATAATTCATTTGTATTTCATAAAAAAGATCTGGTTAATCTTCCGGAACTTAAGAAGGTATCCTTATGAAAAAATATCTTATACGTCCGTTCGCATTATTCATGGCAACAATAATGTTGTTGGAAACAATACTGCCCTTATCCGCATTTGCACTCACGGGTGGTCCATCACAACCGGAAACGCAAAACTTTATGCCTGTGGGCACAACTGAAATGGTAGATGCATTTACCGGAGATTTCAGCTACAATATTCCTTTGCTTGATGTTGGGGGCTATCCAATTAATCTCAGTTATCATTCAGGTATTACCATGGATGAGGAAGCAACGTGGGTAGGCCTTGGGTGGAACATTAATCCCGGCAGCATTACACGCGACATGCGTGGATTGCCGGACGATTTTAATGGTGATGAAGTAAAGAAAGAATTCAACATTAAAGAAAACACAACATGGGGTGTTAACCTTTCTCCCGGAAATGAAATTGCCGGAGTAGATATCCTGAATCTGCTTAGTGCCGGCATTGGATCAGTAGGCATTTATAATAATAATTACAAAGGACTTGGCTTAACAGTGGGAATATCTTCAGCAATCTCCCTTTCAAAATTGGGAGGCTTTCCGGGAAATCTCCATCTCGGTTTACAACTTAACTCGCAGGAAGGTGTGGATATAGCGCCATCTATTGGTTTCTCTCCACACACCAGTAGTTCAATACTATCAATTTTGAATCAGAACACTTATGTGGGATTAACCATAAACTCAAGAGCAGGTCTGCGATCGTTACAAACCAATCTGATAACAAATTATCTGCGGTCGGTAGCAGGATTAATGCCGGGTTACTTAGGAGCATTGGCATCACATTCATTTGGCGATACACATCTGTCTTTTGTAAATCCTACTTACTTTCCCTCCATCACACTTCCATATGAATCTGAATCTGTTTCATTTCACGCAACTTTAGGTGGTGAGGTAATAGTTGATCATCTGAACGGAACAATTGACGGATACTATTCTAATCAGAAGTTAAGAGTCAACTCTCAAAGCAATCCTGCTTTTGGCTACTTTAATTGTGAAGCAGGGAATAATAATCCGGATGCATTACTGGATTTCAATAGAGAGAAAGATGGTCCTTTCCGTGAAAGTACTGTTGCCCTTGCCATTCCAAATGGAACCTATGATCTCTTCACGCTGAATGGAGAAGGCCTTGGCGGTCAGTTCAGAGCTTATAGAACTGATGTGGGTATTTTTCATGATCCCTATGTTTACAATTCCAGCACAGGCAATTCTTTTGGTGGTGAATTGGGCTTGGGAGAGTTGATTCATGGCGGAGTTGATATTTCGGTAAATACAGGAACATCATCTTCCGGACCATGGACATCCGATAACCTCACGCCATCTGTCTGCACTTTTACAGGAATCAGCAATTACGATAATCATGAAGCTTACAGCTTGCGGAATGCGGGAGAATGGTCGCCCTATGAACATAATTTTTATGGTTATTGGGGAGGTGAATTTCCAGCGAGAACAAATATTGAAGAACTTTCAAAAACGGTTGCGATATCACTGCCAAAATTCAATGTTAAATTAGGCGCAACAGATACAGTTGATACAACACCTTCAGAACTGCAAAAGCCTTTACGTGATCGTCGCACACAGGCTATTTCATTTCTTACAGCTAAAGAAGCAGCATTATTTGGTCTCGATAAGTCAATACTTAATTATCCGCTTAATGTCTTAAGCTATAACGGTTGTCAGAGTAATGCAAATGCAAGCGAGATTTCGCGGAATAATTTTCCATCGCAGCATGTTTCGGAAATCACAACGGTGAATCCCGATGGAAGAAGATATGTCTTTGGGGTTCCCGCTTACAACACCTTACAAAAGCAGGTCACCTTCAATGTAAATCATTCGGATGCAAATCCTGGATCAGGACATGTAGGTTATAAAAGCATCGGAACAGATGCTTACAACAGCATTGGAAATAAAATAGGTATTGACCATTACTTTGAATCAACCACTATTCCACAGTATGCGCATTCATTCCTGCTCACAGCTATCCTTTCACCGGATTATGAAGATGTGGATCAAAATGGCATTTCCGACAATGACCTTGGAGAAGCAATTAAATTTAATTATTCGTTGCTTCCCTTTTCTTATAAATGGCGATTGCCATTTGCAAAAGACAGCGCGCATTATTTAGAAGGATTCAACTCCATAGATAATGATGGAAAGGGAAATTATGAATATGGTGAAAAGCAGATCTGGTACCTGCATTCCATTGAATCAAAAAACTATGTTGCGCAATTTATATTGGAAGACAGGGCGGATGCAATTGGAGTAAAAGATGAAAATGGAGGTGGCGATTTTGATCATGCGCTTAAACGGCTGAAAGAGATTCGGTTGTATTCCAAAGAAGAACTTGTAAAACATGGGAGCGAAGCCATTCCAATAAAAGCGGTGCACTTTGAATACAATTATTCATTATGCAAGGCTTTGCCCAACAGCAATAACGGATCAGGAAAACTGACGCTGAAAAAGGTTTGGTTTTCTTATCAGGATAACGGAAAGGGATTATTGAACAGTTATGCTTTTAATTATAACGCGTACAATCCCAACTACCATCTCAAAAAATATGACCGGTGGGGCAATTATCAAAACAATGATACCGTACCCGGAATGTTGCCCAACAGGGATTTTCCATACACTTTACAGGATACATCACTGGCTAATCTTTTTAGTTCAGCATGGACCTTAACAGATATAACGCTTCCTTCGGGAGCGCGCATCCATGTGAAGTTTGAATCAGATGATTATGCATATGTTCAGGATGAACGTGCTATGCAAATGTTTGTGATCAAGGGATTTGCCAGTGATAAAACAACTGTGACAAAAAATTTTCTTTACGACAAAGACAATGATTACAATTACCTGATGGTTGATTTGCCGGAGAATGTTGCGAACGGCGAGGAGTTTAAGCGGAAATATCTCGAAGGAATAAATGACCTGTATTTTAAATGCAAGATTGATATTGCTAATGACGGAAGGTATGAATGGGTGAGTGGCTATTGTAATTATGATGAAGCGGGAATGGTTACTGACGACAGCAACCATGCTTACCTTAAATTGAAATTGGTGTATGCTGAAAATGTTGATCATTATGTTCATCCGTTTGCGCTCGCTGCCTGGCAATTTTTACGTGTTAACATTCCTGAGAAAGCTTTTCCGGGAAGCGATCCTGATGGCACACCTGTAGGACAATTACTGGATGGATTAGTTGGTATGGCCACGGAGTTTATAAATATCATAGCCGGTTTTAACTCACATGCCAGGCTTAGTTTCTGGGGGAAAATGACATTGAACAATGAGAGTTGGATTCGTTTGCGTAATCCAACCTATAAGAAGTTAGGCGGTGGATGTCGCGTGAAGCAATTGACCATTTCTGATAACTGGAATGAAATGAGTGATGGCGATGCAACTACTTACGGTCAGCAGTACGAATATACAATGCCATTTTTTGATGGAAAAGACACGATTGTAATTAGTTCCGGAGTTGCATCATATGAACCAATGGCCGGAGGAGATGAGATTCCATTACGATTGCCGCTAACCTATGACGAAAAAATAAAGTTGGCGCCCAACAATGAATATTATATAGAAAAACCATTGGGCGAATCTTTGTATCCGGGAGCAACAGTGGGTTACCGCAAGGTGACTGTTTCGAATATTACTCCAGAAGGAATAGAACGAACCAAAACAGGAAAGACCGTTCATGAATATTATACAGCGTATGATTTTCCGGTGATCAATGATTTCACCAATATCAATCCCGTACCTCAAAAACATAAACCTCTCTTCCAGATATTCAATACGAGTTCAGAAGATTTCATGACGGTCTCTCAAGGTTTCACGGTAGAATGCAATGATATGCATGGAAAACTATTTCGAACAAGTTCATATGATGCCAATGATGCAGTAATAACAAGCACGGAATATCAGTATTTCACCCAACAAGGTTTTGGCGTCAATATGTTACGAAATGAAAATTTGCCGGTATTGGATTCAAAAGGCAATACCGGTATTTCTACGATTGGAGAAGATATAGACATCTGGCAGGATATGATGGAACAAGCCACGCTTTCAGAAGAGGAATCCACTTACTTCAACCTCGAAACATTTGCAATTTTGGGTATATTCTCTTTGCCATTTACGTTTCCCGGCGGAAGTTTTGAACGTACCCGTTTCCGCTCTGCAGCCACTACAAAATATGTTTTCAGAAAAGGAATTGTAGATAAAGTAATAACGCAGGAAAATGGATCAACTGTAGTTACTTCTAATGTTTACTTTGATAAGGAAACAGGACAATCCTTAATCAGTGCTACTACTAACGAATTCAGCGATCCGGTTTATACCTATAACATGCCTGCACATTGGGTGTACAATGGAATGGCAGGAGCCTACAAAAATATTTCGATGCAGGTTAAGGATCTGCAGGTTACTAACGGGAAGATTACCAGCCCTGACGCCTATACACAGTTTTTCTTTGCCGGTGACGAGGTAATGATTACGGACAATAACAATCAATTGCTTTCAAAACATTATTGGTTAGCAAAGGAAGGAACTGATTTTTATGTTTTGGATGAAGCCGGTGTTCCGTTTAACAGTGCTGATCCCGTTACTATCAAAGTGCTTCAATCCGGAAGAAAGAATATGACGGATGAAAAAGTGGGACAGGTTGTTTCGCTTTCAGATCCAATTTTTAACAACCGAATCGCTTTTGGATATCCCAACTGTTATTTAAAAAATGGCGAGAAATCAGGAGGAGGAGGGCCTTTACCCGAATGGATTTGTTATGGAGGCAAAGTGATTTCCGCTAACGCAAATGAATATAAAAATAAATGGAAGATTAATTGTCACATGCCTTTATCTGCCCCATCCCTATATAATGGATATGAATGTCAGAACCTTACTAAAAACCAAACTATCAACCCTTATCATCTGGGTATTCTTGGCAACTGGAGAATGTGGAAGAACCTGGTAAATTATAGCGAACGGACCACTGCTCCTGCTATCGTAGCAACCGACACCAGGAATGATGGAATTTTCAGGACGTTTGACTGGTATTGGAAATTTAATACGGGCCTGAATCAATGGGAACGGAATACGGATACGCTTACCTGGATTAGAACAGATGAAAACACTTTATACAATTCAAATGGTACAGCAATTGAAAGCAAGGATGCATTAAATTTATTTACTACAGCAATCTACGGATACCTCGGATCACAACCTGTTGCAGTAGCTGCCAATGCTACGTACAGAAGTATCGCTTATGATGGATTTGAAGAGTATGACTTTGCAAACAGTTGCAGTGATCCATGTTATAAATCGCATTGGAGTTTTATTGATGCACTCAATGGAAATAATGTGAATGTATCCAGCATTGCAGCTCACAGCGGATTGCGTTCTTTGTTCATAAAAGCAAATAAAACGGCTGAGGTAATCAGTCCGTTAAATGTGATTGCAGACACCACGCTATTTTCATTTTCGAATAACATATACTTGATGAAAGAAGGAGGATGTCTTCCCGACTTTGCACCCTTAGCAGGAGAATATCTGATCTCCGCATGGGTGAAGGAAAAGCAGAATTACGATACAGCAACCAACTATTCTAAAAACCTTCTAAAGCTCAACATTGATGGTGGCACAAATGTCAGCACTGTACCTAACGGACCGGTGATTGATGGCTGGCAACGCTATGAAACAAGATTCACCATTTCTGCCACTGCAAGCGCGTTGCATGTAATATTGAAATCAACCGGCGCGGATCTATATGTTGATGATGTGCGTATTCACCCTTTTAATGCAACCATGAAATGCTTTGTCTATCATCCGTTTAATCTTCGGTTGATGGCCACGCTTGATGAAAATAATTACGCCACCTTTTATGAATATGATGATGAAGGCATCCTTGTAAGATTGAAAAAGGAAACAGAACGCGGCATTGTTACAATAAATGAAAACAGGTCATACACTACCAACAAGCTATGAGAAAGTATATCCGGATTTTTGTGCTATTGTGCGTTCATAATTTTTCTGCTGAAGCACAGAATTATCGTACTGAATTGCTCAATTTAATTCAGCAGCTTACAAGTGCTGATAAGTTGATTTCATCAGAGCTGTTCTTCTCCAGCTATCCGCATCACGACAGTAAAACGCTAACTGATACCATGACAATCCGGCTTCATGCGCAGGGTAATAATTTCTGTTATATTCTTGGCGATCATGAGTACATCAACAATGAGCGTTATTCATTAACTATCGATAATACTGGAAAACAGATCTATATCAGCAAGAGCCGGATCCCGAAAGTGTTTTCATTCAGCTTGCCGCAAATGGATTCGATTTTAAAGAATGCCACAACAACGGTTCAATGGCTGGGAATCAAAGCAGGATGTCGCGGCTATAGGATTACGTTTAGCAAAGGAGAAGTAGCATCTGAAGAATGTTGGTTTAACCAGAACAATTCACAACCGGTGAAATTGATTTTATACTATGGCAAAAAAATGGTTGATGGCGAAGCGCAGGAACCAAGGGTGGAAATGCTGTTCAGGCATTTTAGAATGGAAAGCAGAAAAGAAACGGCTTCCGTATTTTCTGAAAATAAATACCTGGTCGTAGATGGAAAGCAACTAAAGCCAATTGATGCATTCAGAAGTTATTCGTTGATCAATAATATTAAATAAGCAGCGTGAAGAGAGCTTTGCTATTAATATTTTCTTTATTAATCTATATGACTACAAGAAATGGTTATTGGTTTCCGCTGTTGCGGTAATCTTGAATGTGTGCCAACTTTGGCAGGATTTGGAGCAGAAAGTAAAAAGAAGGCTAATCGAATTGAACTCTGCAAGTTTACTTAATAACGCAGAACACACCGAAAAAGATAGTAAGCTATTGTAATTGATATTTATTCAGATGACTTATAATTCATCAACTATGAGATTACCTTATATAACACTTGTCATTTTCATACTGGTTTGCAACTTTGCATGCGCTGCAAATGAAGATTATATCAAGAACTTAACCGGAAGTGCTGTGCACATCAACAGTGTTTTGGATGTGGCGGATGAAAAGTTTCAAACTTCCTATTGGGCATTAATTGAAAAGAATATTACTGTAAATGACCTGGTGATTTTTGAGATCAATGATGAAGCAACCATACCGCTCACCCAACCTTTTAACTGTAAAGTAGACTTACAGATCATAGCTTATAACAGCAATAATGTTCCAACTACTCTTCTCAAAACACTTCGATTGTCTTATGACCCTGCAATGGGAAAAACATACCTTTCACGACAGGCATTTGAATTTACAAAGGGACATCACCTGAACATTACTATTCAATCCATTACCTATTCAGTGAACAATATTCCGCAGACTCCTCCTCCCATTTTTAAGCTTACAGCAGAAATACAAATCTCCCGCATCTATAAATTTGACTGTACCCTCGTTCCTGACCCGATGCATACAGATACTGCACAAGGATTTCTGGAAATCAGTTGGATGAAACAAATCGGCGCGGAGGAATACGACCTGGAATGGACTTTTCTTGACGACAGTAGTAAACTGGTGATGGCGAATTCATCTGTATTGTTCAGTGACCTTTTCAAGCTGAATGCTACACGAATAACCACTTCATCAAATTCTTACAGGTTGCGCCGCGCTTATCCGATCGGATATATTTATTACCGCATTAGAGGAGTGCACTATGATAAATACCATCGCCGGCAAAACGGGGCCTGGTCAGGTTATGGAATCAATGGTGCTGTTACTTCTTTCACTGATGCCTGCCGGAATATTGGCTGGAGCAAAACGCTTAATTGGCAGTACAACGCAGCTTTTGCAGAGGATGGAAAGAAAAGTGAAGGACTCTCTTACTTTGATGGCACTTTAAGAAACCGTCAGACACTCGGCTACAACAATTCGAAACGACAGACCATTGTTGGTGAAACGTTCTACGATCATATTGGACGAGCTGCCGTGCAGTCAATGCCCGTTCCGGTTAATGATACCTCGCTGTCACTGAAATATCCTTTCAATACTACTTCCGGCAAGTCTTATAATTTTATGAATTGGGAAACCGGAAGTTGTTCCACCAATCCCATGGCTATGGATACCAGCAATGGCGCGGCCTTTTATTACAGCTCCGGTAACACAGATACACTCACCTTTCAAAAATTCCTGCCGAAGGCATTTGGATATCCTTTTTCCGTAACTGAATATACGCCTGATAACACAGGCAGAATAAGCCGGCAGAGCGGCGTTGGAAGAGATCATCAGCTTGGCCTGCACGACACAAAGTATTATTATGCCAAGCCCGAACAGTCAGACCTCGATCGCCTGTTTGGAAATGAAGCCGGTTACAGCGCGCACTACCTTAAAAATATGGTGGTGGATCCCAACGGACAAATCAGTGTCACTTACATTGATGCACATGGACGAACGATAGCTACTGCATTGGCCGGAGAAGTGCCGCCCAATCTTTCTTCCTTATCATCCAATGCCGGTGCTGCTTCCATCACCTACAACCTGCTTGATAACAATCTTCCTTTCAACTATGGAAAACGGAACTCCCATAAAATTCTCGGCACCAATAGCGGAACGTATAAATTCAATTATGAAGCAACACCGCCGATCTTAAAGCTTACCTGCGAAAATGAGACGCTCTGCTATGATGGATATTATGACCTGAAAATCATGATTACCGATGACTGCATGAACGCAGGAATGCCAAATGATCAGCCTTTTGTTTTTATAGCTTCCAACTATTTGGACAATGGTGTTTTTGTTTTCGACACTTTGTGTTCAACCGGTTCGCCGGAATTTAGCGCAACTTTCGATCTTACAAACCTTCCACCAGGCGGATACAATATCGAAAAGACATTGACGGTGAGTGAAGTCGCAGTAAATTTTTATACCGGTCATTATCTCCGCAACAATCATTGTCTTATAGATTCCGAAACATTTATTCAACAAGCCATCGCCAACATTGATTTTTCCGGTTGCAATATTTCCTGCGAAGAATGTTTTGCATCCATCGGCGAACAGGATACGTTTATTAAAAATTATCTGTCATTACTCGCCATCACCGATAGCGTATTGGATGAAGAGGACATGCAGAAAGCAATTGCTGCTTATAATGCTGCGCTAAAAGGTTGCGAAGAAGCCTGCAACGGAAATGGCGTTTGTAATGCTTTGTTAAGCACTCTGTTGAGTGATGTAATTCCCGGCCATCAATGGGCGCAATATAGCATCGACAACAATGGTAACTATCAGCCTAAGGACAATCTTTCCGCGCTGTATTATTTTCAAAACGTAACGTATTATGATGATGATGGAAGTATTTCTTCTGTGTATTACAATGGCGACATGGTTGCTGCCAACACGTTGCCGTTAAAGAATTTTGTATTGAGCTTTCGACCTTCGTGGGTAAATTCTTTAGTGATTTATCATCCTGAATATTGTTACTATTCCTTTTGCAGTGCGAATGCAACCAGCAATGCTTATGATGATCAGATGATGCGTATCACTTCTTTTGAACAGGCAAATGCTGAAGGTTACTTAGTGCCTGTTCCGGGAAATACGAATCCATATTTTCTGAATGTGAATGAAGATCCTTTCTTTTTATCAGGTGCTTTAGGCGAGCAATACAGCACGCAGATTCAAAATGATTTGCTTCATTACATTAATTTCGGTAGCAACGCGCCTTTTGAAATGTCGGCCTGGGATTTTGCAATGGCTGCTGTAAACAGCATCAATAATCCGGATGGTTTTGCTACAGCAAGCACCAGCTATACTGCCGGCTGCAGCGGAAATAAGGATGCGGCGTGGAGTATTTTCAGATCCATTTATCAATCACTCAAATTCAAATACAAAGATTTCGCACGCGAAACGTATGTGATGGATGATAACAACGGTCCCGGAAATGGTTTGGGTTGTCATTCCAACTTGTGCATGACGCTGAAGTATAATGCTGACTGGCTCGGATCTTTATGGAGCAACAGTATAACTGATGCAAACTGTGCCAATGATCCGTATTATCTGGATGGATACGTGCCACGCGTGCTTCATTATGAAGCAGGCCTTTCTTTTAATTCAACTGCTGATCCTGATTCCCTTCTATATTATGCACAGCAATATGCAACGGAAGGAATGGATTCGCTTTGCAAGCAATCCTGCGAACAGCAGGCCGATTTCTGGATGCAACAACTTTCCGGTTGCATGATGGATGCAACACAACAGGCCGCAGTCCGCTCAGGTTTGATTGAAGTTTGTATAGCAGGTTGCGATCTCAGTCATCCTTATGGCGCGAGCACCACACCGGAAGGCATTGTTTCTTCACCAAACGGATATGATAGTTTTGAAGATGTCTTGCAGCAGGTGTTGAATGTTTCCACCAATGATGAAGGAGCCTGCAATGCCCTGATGATTGGATCGCCGGGACCTTATAATTCTTCCACCCAAAACAATGGATATGTTTTGTACAGTAAGGATGAATGTGTGTGTTCAAAATTTAAAGCACTGGAAGATTCATTTCTGATAATGGGTGGTTTTCCTGATCTCGTTTCATTTATCAATGCACATTATAACAGTAACCTTAGTGAAGATGAATTAACTGCTATTCTTTCCATGTGCTACGATCCGGAATGTAATTTTCTGTCATTGCCGATTACAATTAATATGGCATTGAGCTGCGATACATCAGGTTGTAAAACCTGCGAGGATTATGAGGCCGCGAAATTTATATTCTCCTTACAGTATCCGGAAAATGATTTCAGCAACTACGAAACCTTCTTCACCAATTACATGAATCAGCAGTTTGGATTTCAACTGCTTTACAACGACTATATGACTTTTGAAGCAGCATGCAACGACACTGCCAAGAAAAACTATATGGTGACGGATACTTCTTCCAATATTGTTACCACCGTAACTGCACTTGAAGGATTTAACGGTGGTGTTACTATTTACTTCAGCGGAACACAGGAAAATAGTTTGCTTCTGAATACCATATCAGAAGTTACCGCAACCGGTTCTGTAATAAATCTTGATACTGTTTTTCTCGAGAGCGGAATTAATTATCATGTCATTGATTCGGTAATGATCGATTCTGTATTTATTGATTCAACAGGTAAAGCAATCAGTATAAATATCAGGAATAAAGTTTTTCAGAACGGATTACTCACCGCTAATACGAATATCATAAATGTGGTTCCGTGTAACTGTGATCCCGTGGAACCTTTCCCTTTGTTGCCGGTATATGGTCCTAAATTATGCGGTGATCAGTATTTAACTGTTTCATTAGACACTATAAGTTGTCACGATCAGTTAATCAACATGGCCATTACGTATGCCATCGAATCTTATCATGACTACCGTGATAGTGTTGTGCAATCTTTTGCAACGCTCTACCGGAAAAAGGCGATGGACGCCGTGGAAATTTTCACGATTACAAAACCTTTCAATGAATATCACTACACCTTATACTATTACGATCAGGCAGGAAATTTAGTAAAGACTGTTCCTCCAGCCGGTGTTACGTTTTTGAATGATGCGCAAATTGCTGCGGTGGAAGATCACCGGATTGATCCTGTTAAAGTTGCTGTATATCCGGCGCATACACTTGCATCGCGTTATTGGTACAATACCTTGAATGTTCCCATCAAGCAGTTTACGCCTGATGCTGACAGCGCGCGTTACTGGTACGACCGTCTCGGACGGTTGGTTGTCAGTCAGAGTGCATGGCAGCGACCGCTCACTCAGTACAGTTATACTTTGTATGATGCATTAGGCAGAATTACGGAAGTCGGACAATTAGTGCAGTCAACATCTATTACGAATGCTATCGTGAAAAATCCTGCATCGCTTGCTTCATGGATTTCCGGTAATACACATTTTCAGGTAACGCATACAAGTTACGATGCTTCACCGGTGGTTTTTGAACTGTTCCCGCAATCGAATTTGCGAAACAGGGTTGCCTGCACTACCTATGAAGAAAAGGATGACGGCATCAACAGTACTTATCAATGCGCAACCTATTATGATTACGATATTTCAGGAAATGTAAAATCTATGCGCTACGACATTCAGGAGCTCACTAATTTTAAGGAACGCTTTAAGCGCATTGATTACGATTATGATTTAATAAGCGGTAAAGTAAACCGTGTATATTATCAAAGAGATTCCGCTGATCAGTTCATCTATCAATATCGGTACGATGCTATGAACAGGGTGATTGCCGCATTAACCAGTAAAGATGGTTTCATCTGGGAAACCGATGCCGGTTATCAATACTACGATCACGGACCATTGGCGCGTGTTGAATTGGGCGACCGGCAAGTGCAGGGCGTTGATTACGCTTATACTATTCAGGGTTGGATCAAAGGCATTAATGGCATGGACCTGAACAACAATAAAGACATGGGCACTGATGCATTGAAAGCAGGAAATCACAATCACGTTGCCAAAGATGTCTTCGGCATGGTGCTCAGTTATTTTAGTGGCGACTATTCTCCTATCGGGAAAAGCAACTTCGAACCTGCTTATTCAGGTAGTACATTCAGTAATGGAAGTCCATCATTATACAATGGCAATATCCGCAACATGAGTGTTTCCGTTTCGAACCTGCCGGAACAAACCATTGGTTATGCTTATAAATATGATCAGCTGAACAGGCTAATGGGAATGGATGCTTATAAAGATTTCAATGCAACCGATTACAAATGGAAGGACAATGGAAGCGAATTGAATGACTGGAAAGAAAAAGTGAATTACGATGCAAATGGAAATATTCTTACTTATATTCGGCATGGCAACGGTTCAATAATTCCTATGGACTCCATGACTTATTCCTATAACGCGTTATCCAACCAGTTGAATCATGTTGATGACGGCGTAGCTGCCACTAATTATACCGTTGATATTGATGATCAGGCAACGAATAATTATTCCTACGACAAAAGTGGCAACCTGATTAAGGATTTGCAGGAAGGATTAACCATCAACTGGAATGCGTATGGAAAGATCGCGCAGGTGTACGATGCCGACAGCAAACAAACCATCAACTTCCGGTATGATGCTTCCGGCAACAGGATGGTAAAACAAGTGATCGCTTTTAAGCAGCCTGTCATCAACACCTATTACATCCGCGATGCGCAGGGAAATATCCTCGCCACATATAAATTGAAACATCCCATCAGCAATATCATAGGTCAACCACCGAAAGATACCCTCTGGTGGGGCGAACAACACCTCTATGGATCAAGCCGAATCGGCATCGCACGTCCCGGAAAAGTCACCTTTCCATCGCCAGCTTTGATGAGCGACACTGCTACGTTAACTTACTACTCTGGTTTAAAAAACTACGAGCTCACTAATCACTTAGGTAACGTGATGGCAGTGGTGAATGATAAACGAATTGGAGTTGATAATGGCAGTGGTGAGATTGGGTATTATAAAGCGGAGGTGGTGAGTGCGGGGGATTATTATCCGTTTGGGATGGGGATGGTGGGGAGGAGTTATAGTTTGGGGAGTTATAAATTTGGGTTTAATGGGCAAGAGAAAGATGAAGAGATAAAAGGATTGAGTATTAGCTATGATTTTGAGTTTAGATTTTATGATTCTCGATTAGGAAGGTTTTTGAGTAGGGATCCATTGTCATCAAGCTACCCTGGATGGTCGACTTATGCTTTTGCTCAAAATGATGTCATAAGAGCAATTGATTTAGAAGGGCTAGAGAAATGGATTACAAATAGCGGAACTTTATCACCGTCCTCAACAGAAGATGGGGTGCCATTAAAAGATTTGCAAGGGCCCTATGATCCTAAGTATGCACAAGATTTGGGTTATACGAAAGTGCAAATAGGTAATATTTTTGACCCTAAAAATGAAATTGAATTTAGTAACCTGCATGCAAGCGAGGACCTAAAGTCCTATACAAAAAAGGTTGAAGTCATGAAATTGAATATGTATGATAATGATGGAGGTAGGCAGAGTATTACATATCACTACATTGATAAAGACAAAACTATTAAGCAAGCAACTCTTTGTTGTGGGAATGCGACAATTGGATATGGACATTTAATTCATAATGGCCCAATAGTTCCAGATAATGCTTTAGATCTCCAAAACTTAAAAAATTTCGAATTTATATATAAAAACGGAATTAGCGAAGAAACGGCAGTTTCATTGTTTAATAGAGATTTATTATCGAAAGAAAATGCAATAAAACCATGGATTAAAGTACCAATTAATCAGAATCAGTTTGATGCATTAGCAGATTTTGCATTCAATGCTGGACAAGGAAATGCTAGACCAATTATTAACTTGATAAATGCAAACGATTTTAATGGTGCCGCTCAATATATGCGAACGCACAACTTATCGGGAGGTCAATCGAGGCGAAACTATGAATCGAAACTATTCTTGACACCGGTTATTTTTGATATTTCTCAATTCCTTAACGATTGAATTATGAAAAAAAATAAATTGTTCCTTTTAATTTCGCTATTCTTATTAGGTAATGCCATGGCAAAAGCGCAATTTATCTCTCCTTCTTCCATTGATTTTAGATTATCAAATTTAGATACTCTTGAGAAATATGTCCCTTGCTATTATAGCTTAGACTGGAGTAGAGCAACCTGTGATGAGATAACGGTTGTAGAATTAAATGAGCAATTAAATTTTCTTGATAGTCTCACGATAAGAATGATTGATCAGATTGAAAAATACTATCAGAAGAATGGGCAAAGCGGCAGCGATATTGAGATCAAAGGACTTTACGATCAATGGTTAGTAAGTCGCAAAACAATGTCAAATTTATATATGCGTGAAAATGACGGTTCAGGTAGAGGTGGAACTGAAGTTGCCTATTTGAGAGATATAACTAAGTTATTCCTGATAAGTATACTGCCAATCTTAAGTGCCACTTCTGAATAGGAATAAGGTTTATCACGTCCTGTTAGTCCGGATTAGCAATCACAGGTGTTCGAAACATCATCAAAGCTTTATCCAATATACATCCTAGCTCTTTTCACAGGAACTTATTTTGAAGTAAGTGTTCCGTTCTGATGATGACGCTGATTATTTTGCAGAGTGAAAAACATTTAAAGAACAATTCATGTAATTTAACCTTCAATTTTATTCGTTGAAAGGATCATTGTAATGCAATGCCAGTAAAGGTTTCAAAGGTTTCGAACACTTTTGATTAGCAATCCGGTCTTATTGAGTAAGGGATTTTTAATCCAGTTTTTAACAAAGCGTATTCATTACCGGATTAAAAATCCGAAACTTAAACGGACGGGATTACAAATCCCGACCAACGTGAAATACACAGAGCCAAGAGTTGAACAATACCTGGCATAATGGAATTGGGCCTGATCGAAAAAATTTAAATACTGACCCTAATCAAGAACCATGATTAAAATGAAAACTAAAAGCATTCTCGTGTGCGCTTTATTGATAATTCAAGTGTTAACTTCTTCTGCTCAAGAAAATTTTAACTTGTGTGAAAAGGAGACATGTCTTTCTAATTTGCCTGTTGTACAAAAAAATGCCAAATCACTTTTAAAAAATTCAGAGGATAATTGCGTACTTGGATTTTTAGATACTCTTACAAATGGCTTTATAGTTTGTGGCAGTACCAAATATATCATTACGCTTAACTCGATTTGTCAAGTAAGTGATGGCTATGTTGCAGAATATTTTGAGGAGATAGTTGAGAAGCTCGCAAAAAAATCTTTTAGAAACTTTTCTGAGTATATGGCTGAAAACAAGGCGAGCTGTTTAGAACAATTTTTATTGGAGATTCTCTATACTGAGAAGGACAGAAACGATATTATACAACGTATTGATGATGAACTAAAAGAGAGTATTTCACATTCAAAAAGAATATTTTTGAATGATTTAAGACTCAAACTGGTCCGTTAGTCCGGATTTGCAAACCGGTCTTATTGAGTAGGGGATTTTTAATCCCGTTTTTAACAAAGCGTATTCATTACCGGATTAAAAAATCCGGAACTTAAACGGACGTGATTACAAATCCCGACCAACGTGATTAGATCCGATAATGGCATATTTGCAGATGGTAATACGGGACATTTTGCATTTGTTGTTGGAAAGGTTGGAGGCGGATGGAACATGAAAACGTTACTCCCCAATCCGATTTCATATGCTCAGTTAGGAGGGAACCAAGCCGTTCCAGGTAGTAGCTCAGGTACAACCGTAAATGTGGTTTTGAGAGGACCTGCTTCAAATGTCAAATATTATCATTATACCTTTTTGCCAAAAGTTTCACTAATGGGCTCATTATTTCCAACGGCAACAACAGAAGCTCAACAGCAACTTGGAACAGACAGATAAACCGCTTATCTATGAAAAAAGCTTCTTTTATATTGCTGATTGTTTTTTTAGCAAATTTAGCACGGGCCCAAAGCCCTCTTGAAATCGTTAATGAATTCAAGAAAGGAAACATGTCATTCGTTGCAAATTGCTCAACTGTTCCTTTTACAATTCAATATGTTAGCGCGAAAGCAGATACCTGCCTGGCACGTAATTTAGATATATTAGAAGAAAAACTAAACATAATATTAAACGGGATTGGTTTAGAAAGATTGAATGAAAGTGAAAGTGTAGAACTATCAGATGCGAATGTTATACTAGAATTCAGATCATTTAATAATGATGGAGACCTTGAATCTGAGTCAACATTAAGTTTTGATTTTAAACTTGATAAAAAATCAAAAAAAATGAAACTCTACAAAATTAGCTTAGCCGGGTAGACGATAATGTTATAAAAGTAATTCCGTTAGTCCGGATCTGCAAACCGGCCTTATTGAGTAAGGGACTTTTAATCCCATTTTTAACAAAGCGTATTCATTACCGGATTAAAAATCCCGACCAACGTGAAAATTTTGAAGTAGTTTGTTGAAGAATAATCCACTACTGACAAACCCTCAGGGTTTTTACATAACCACGTCAAAGCAGCCCTGCAAAAGCGATACTCACTACTGTATATTCACAGAGCGCTTGCAAATGTATTTTCAGGTTATTACTTTTAGTTTTTAAATATTCAAGTATGAAGCATATCTCAATGCTGATTCGCATCCTGTTGATCGTTTTTTCTCTGCAATTAGTCTTTACCAATTCAAATGCACAATTATTTGCTCCCGGAAACTATGAGTTTACCATATCGTCGGGGATGCCACTGGAAAATATGAGCGGCAGCACCATGGCCTGTGAATATCCTGATACCGACACACCCACTGCATTGATTGACTTTGGTTCTGCCTTCGAATTTTATTTTGCAGGTAAATATTACGGAGGCTTTTCCGTATCTCTAAACGGGTGGATCAGGCTTGGAAATGAAGGATCAGTGCAAACCTCAGGGGATCTGGCCTTATATCAAAACAATCCTTTTATAGCACCTTATCTGGAGAACTTCGAAGGAATGACTGCGAATGTGAAATATAAAATGACAGGAACAGCGCCCAACAGGAAGTTTGTAATTCAATGGTATGGCTACATTAGTGGTTCCTCTTTCACCTACAGAACATTGCAGCTATGGCTTTATGAAGGAACAGGAAAGATAGAGATGGTGTATGATTATATTGATGGCAATAGTACAGACTACTCGATTGGTTTTACAGATGCTATAAGCGGAATCAATGATGTGGTTAGCATTTCGGCAGCTTTACCTATCGGTGCCAGCACAGTGAACTACGGATATGCAGAAAACGAAAATTTTTATGGAATAAGTGATGGTACCCTGTTTCGCTTCGAACCTGATATCACCCAACCTACGACGCCTTTATCGTTTTCAATCAGCGATGTGCATGCGGCTTGTCTTACACTTAACTGGTTAGATAATTCAACCAATGAAAGCCATTTCGATGTCCTTCGCTCGGAGGATGGCATTGACTATTCAAAAATTTCATCTGTCGTCTCGAACACCGTAGATGCTGCCGGAGCTTCCTACCTCTATACAGATACCAGCCTTACACCAGGTACTCATTACTATTACAAACTAACTGCTAATAACCTTAATAATTCTTCAGCGCCGGAACAAGCTGATGTATCAACTTTATTTCCTGAAGTCTCCGGTATGAAGACCATTCCGGGTGACTATGCTACTATCACTGAGGCACTCAGGGATCTGGAGTGCAGACTACTTGCAGGTGCTGCTTACTTTGAATTGCAACCGGGATACAACAGCACGTCAGAAGAATTTCCCCTGGTATTCAGAAATAAGTTTCTCTCTTCTGCAACGAATACATTAACCATACGACCTGCTACAAATGCAACTGATCTGATTATCAGCTCAGATGATTCTATTGCTACTATCGATTTGAATGGCGCTGCGTATATAACTTTTGATGGGAGGCCAGGAGGTATCGGAAGTACATCAGAACTTACCATTTCCAATACTGATGACTGGGGAAGTGCTGTTCGTTTTGTGAATGATGCCTCACACAACCAGTTGTCGTATTGCTTAATTACCGGAGAAAATGACACCACCACTTCAGGTGTTATTTATTTTGGCGGTACAAACAAAGCTACCGGTAATGATTTCAACACCATCGATCATTGTAATATTCATGAAGGAAATGTTACATCACGGTACATGATTTATGCTTCCGGTTCACCGGGAAAATTCAATGATCACATCACCATATCCGATAATAACATCTATAACTTCTATGCTACAAACCAGACTTCTGCCGGTATTGCAGTAATGAAGGGGAATACGGATTGGAACATTTCGAAAAACAGTTTCTATCAAACAGCTCCCCGTTCTGCGCCGTCTTTCTTCTATGGAATCCAGATCAACGATCCTAATGCTGACAATTTTGTGATCGACAGCAACTATTTTGGAGGAACCGGCCCACAGGCAACGGGATCCATGATGACCATTTCCGGAAACGGTCCCCTGAGAATGATCGATGCAAAATTATCTTCAGCAACAACCAGTCACATTACGGGAAATATTTTTACAAACTACAAGCTGGATGATCTTGATATTTTTTCCAGCGCTGCAATATATATTGATAGCGGAAGAACTGTTGTCTCTAATAACCTTGTTGGCACAAATGATTCTACTTATGGAATTACTGTTTACAATTCCCACTTTACCGGCATCTGGAATGATTCGCACGGAAGTCATGTCATCTCCGGAAATCGGATTGGCGGTCTTTTAATAACGGGAGGTTCAACGCGGGAGATGATTGGTATTTATTCAGATAGGCAGGATACAGTGGTTATTGAAGACAATGTTGTAGGGCACGAGACGCTATACAGCAGCATCTACTGCGATGCACCGGTCAGTTGCAGAGGCATTAGTATTAACTTCAATTACGCCAAAGCAACTATTCGAAATAACATCATTGCAAATTTTACGTGTATTACCAGTTCGGTTACGGATAACAACTGGATAACCGGTATTGAGGTAGCAGTTACCGTTTTACAACCTGATTGTGAAATCACCGGCAATAAAATCTATAACCATGTTACGGGTTCAGATCCGTCTTTAGTAGGTGGTGATGTTATCGGGATAGATTTTGGAAGTAATGGGGGTTCGCATGTAATTTCTGACAATGAAGTATACAATCTTGTAAATATGAATGATGGGTATCCATATGCCGTTGGTATCGGTATGGAAGACAAGGAAAATTCCTCCTCCTATGTACTTGCAGCAAATAACTATGTGCATCATTTATGGTATTCCCATGCGAATTGCTACGGAACAGCTACAGGTATTGGATTTATGATCGATTCGATAGATCTGATCAATAACAGGGTGGCACTGGGCGTTGATTCAGCAGGCAATACATTCAACTCAAATAAACCTTCTGATATCTATGGAATAGGTAGAGGTAGTCAGGATGGTAATGACAAGGGCAACAATATCGTCAATAACTCTGTTTTCATTGGCGGATCGGAAGTAAATGGAACTTCAAATTCAGTTTGCCTTTTAGTTTACAATGAGTATTACGATGATGAATTAATTACTATCACAAACAACATTCTTTCCAATAACCGAATGTATAAGGATAATGTTTTTATATCCGGAGGGCGATACTGTGTTATTTTTTCTGACGATGAATCCACCCCCGAATGTGATTATAATCTTTTTTATGCACCGGGTACCGGTGGCTGGATCTCTGCTTTCGATTCTTCACTTGCTGAATGGAAACAATCTTCAGGCAATGACATCCACAGTCTTTATGGTGATCCCTTGTACATTGCGCCATCAGGCACCGGCAGCACAGTCGATCTGCATGTCGATGTCAATTCACCAATAAAAAAATCAGGACTTTACCTTCCAACAGTAGTACAGGATTTTGAAGGACAGTTGCGGAGTAATTATAAATCTGATATCGGTGCTGATGCAATCTGCCAGTTGCAGCCATTAACCATTACCGCTCAGGATACTACGACCATTATTAATGGTCAGTCTGTAACATTGGTTGCAAGCGGTTCGGCAACTTACACATGGCTTCCCGCAAGCAGCCTCAATACTACAAGCGGCAATACTGTAATCGCTTCTCCTTCAGCAACCACAATATATACTGTGACAGGGACCGATATTAATGGATGTATGGATACTTCCAAAATAAAGATTAATGTAGATTATGCAACAGCAATATTACAGTCCGTATTAACCTGCTTCATTTTTCCGAATCCGTCAACAGATATGTTTACGGTTTCATGTCCGGTAGCATCTCAGTATCATTTATCTGTTTTTGATTTGAATGGTAAGTTATTGGAGGAATATGATGAAATAGTTTCTCCAATAGAAATCGGGAAATCGCTTCATTCAGGAGTATACGTTTTAAGAGCTGAAGATAAATCAGGTCATGCCTTTTATGGTAAGCTGCTGAAAACGGATCGATAAGTTATTAGCGTTAAAAAAATGAATATCGGGTAGTATTTTTTGCACGAACATTACCCTGTATTGAATAATCCCGTTAGTCCGGATTTGCAATTATAAGTGTTCGAAACATTGTGTGACGAGAGTAGTAAAAAAAATGTCATGCTGAGCGGAGTCGAAGCATGGTATTTTTTCTGAAGAACTGACCACGAAAGCAATGTCTCACTTCGACTGAGTTTATTCTGAGCGTAGTCGAAGTGCTGCTAATGACACATAGTTTAATCATTTGATTTTCTGGATGTGAAAAAAGAGGGAGTTTGAAAGAAATCGATTTGCAAAATAGTTTGCACTCGTGATGAGGCGACGATTGGACGATGGTTGATTCTTGATGAAGGGTGATGGAGCGTTTCTCGCTACGGGGCTGTCATGCCGAATTTATTTCGGCATCCCATCCAATTTGAACTTCGTATCCAAAGGCCTGGATTGTTTTTTTTGAGTTGCAGTTTTTAGATTCATAGTGACATCGTTTCTACTTATTGGGGATCCCGAAATAAATTCGGGATGACGCTTTGATTGGACGATGCTTTGATTGGA
Organism: Chitinophagaceae bacterium; assembly: GCA_016717285.1. Taxonomy (NCBI): domain Bacteria; kingdom Pseudomonadati; phylum Bacteroidota; class Chitinophagia; order Chitinophagales; family Chitinophagaceae; species Chitinophagaceae bacterium. The sequence goes on along the minus strand of JADKFU010000004.1, from coordinate 552,706 downwards.
CGATGCATTGCTAATGACATTTGGTTTGATCAATTAATTTTCAAGATGTATTAAAAGTGTCATTCTCGAAGAACTCGATATAAAATAATTTGCGCTCAGTGTGACATTGCTTTTGTTCCCCTCTCATGGCCGTCGTCCGTGTAAATCTCAAAATTGAATTTCTTTGAATTATTTAGCGAAGCTGAAAGCTAGTAAGGTTTCGAACACCTGTGATTTGCAATCCGGTCTTTTTGAGTAAGGGATTTTTAATCCCGTTTTTAACAAAGCGTATTCATTACCGGATTAAAAATCCGGAACTTAAACGGGCGGGATTACAAATCCCGACCAACGTGATGGTAAAAAGAAAAGAAGCCATTTCAGCCAGATGGCTGAAACGGCTTCTCTTAAAACAGTAAGCAGTGATACGATAATTACTGCACGATCAATTTTTGATTGTTTATTCCGGAATCCGAAATCATTTTCACGAAGTACACTCCTTTCGTAAAATGATCCGTATTGATCTGAACTGAATATGCTCCCTGTTCCATATTCTCATCAAGCAATGTTTCCATTTCTCTTCCGCTCACATCAAACACTCTTATTTGCACATGAGATGGCTGATTAACGGTAAACTGAATAGTTGCGTGATCAGCGACAGGGTTGGGGTAAATTTGAAGTATCGCTTGCGAAATTAATTCATCACTGATCTTTAAAGCAACTGTAACGAACTTTTGTTTCGCAGACCAATCAGATGATACAACAGGATTTGATGCGCAAATATTTTTGACCTGCCAGGTATATGTTGTGGTTGGTGAAAGTCCGTTCACAATTAATGATGTACCTGCTGTACTCTTAATGATCCAGGCACCGGTACCGGAAGCTTTATACCTGATTTTATATTTTATGGAACCAGCCGCTGCATCCCAGCTTAAATTTGCGGATGAAGGGGTAATATCAGATGCAGATAAATTTGCAGGAATTGCGCAGGTAGAAATTCCGGGAGTATATGCCCAAAAGCTTTTAGTATAACTCTCTCCAGTACCCATGTATCCACTGCCGCCAATGGAAAAACCAACTGCAGTCCATGTTGCAGAACCGCCGTAGTTAGCTTGCTGCGACCAGTTATCATTAGCAGGATTGTATGCCCAGAAATCATTGGTAAAGTTGGTGCCATCGTAGCCCGTTCCGATATATCCTGTGGTGCCCAATGAAAATCCGGCAGCACTTCTTCTGGCTGTTCCACTGAAGTCAGCTTTCTGAGTCCAGCTATCAGTAGCAGGATCATACTCCCAGAAATCTTTTTTATTTCCCTCAGCAGCATTGTAACCGGTACCAACATATCCTTTGTTGCCGATGGTAAATGCGGTTGCCGCATACCTTCCCGCTGCGCCAAAATTTGCTTTCTGTGTCCACGTGTCGGTAGCAGGATCATATTCCCAGAAATCATATTTATAATAAGGGGAGACGAAAAAATTGGCGCCGCTTCCTACGTACCCTTTGCTGCCGATAGAAAAGCCAACTGCAAGAAATCTTCCCGCTCCGCCAACACTGGCTTTCTGTGTCCAGCTGTTGTTGGCAGGATCATATTCCCAGAAGTCTTTTAAATAAGGTCCTGCAAAGGAATAACCGGTACCGATGTATCCTTTATTTCCAATAGAAAATCCCACTGCATTCCTTCTTACACTTCCCCCGAAGTCAGCTTTCTGCGCCCATGCATTGGTGGTAGCATCATATTCCCAAAAATCATTTACAAGACCTCCAAGCGTATTGCCCGTTCCTATATATCCTTTACTGCCGATTGAAAATCCGGAAGCGCCGCCTCTTGCTGTTCCTCCGAAGTCTGCTTTTTGAGTCCAGGTATCCTGTGCATGGCCATCGGATAATGTTGTTAAAAGAATGATGGTAATAAATCCACATGCTCTTAGACCTCGATTGATAAAAGGGGTAATCTTTTTCATTGTATTTGTTTTTTAATTGAATGATTATTATTTGTTTAACAGCAGCCGCTGCTTATTAATATGGAAAGCAATTAGACTCACGAAGCGAAGGATGCATTTCGTCTGATTTTAAAAATGAATTGATTGTTAGAATTTCAATCAACCATCACTTTCTTAGTCATCACTCCCTGATCGGTATTAAGCTGCACGAAGTAAATCCCGGCAGCAAGTGTTCCTGCCGGAAAATTCACTGTATGATTTCCTTCAGAAAAATTCTCATTCGCTATCTCCATCAATTCTTTTCCTTCAACAGAGAATAATCTGATCAAAACATTTCCGGGTTGATGCAGCGTGAAGGTGATAGTTGCAAATGATGTAACAGGATTGGGATAAACATTAAAGCTGATCTCTTCCTCTGAAGAAAGCCGCAGCGCATTGGTGGTGAAGTTTTGCATGGAACTCCAGGTGGATATTCCGAGTCCCAGCGTATTGCAGATGGATTCAACCTGCCAGTCGTATGGTGTGGCTGCTGAAAGGGCAGTTAGTTTTTTTAAATTGTTGTTTGCTGAAATTTTTGTCCACGTAGTAGTGCCGGTAACTCTGTAGCGAACCTTGTATTTGTTTGCTGCTGTTTTTGCATTCCAGTATAGTTTGGCGGAAGACGAAGTGATGTTGGAAGCTGATTGTCCGTCAGGAACATCACAGGTGAGCGCATTGATTGTGATGTTCTGGCCATTATCTGTTCCGGAAATATTAGGATTAGCACTTACTACCCTGATTCGATATGCAGATCCCGGAGGAGTTGTAAGTGGAATTATCCCATTGATGATTCCTGATAAGGTTGATGAAAGCGATCCGATTGCTGTTGGAGATGAAAAACTTCCTGATGCATCAGAGAGTTGTGCAGTGAAAATATTTCCGGCGTTAAATGTACCGGTCGCGGTGTAGGGAATACTAACGGTACCATTTTGAAAATAATTAAGCGGAGTGATGGCGTTAGTGACAATTGAGTTTAGAGGAGTTGTACCATATAGTTTGACGATCCAGTAATCATTAAAAGCACCACCACCTGTAACAGCTTCAGTTTTATCTCCGGAAATTCCTGAATAGGAATGACCGCCAAGAATAAATCCACCATCCCCTGTTTGTTGAATGGAATTCAGGTAATCGCCGCTGCTGCCGCCAATAGTATTTTGCCATTGTACAATACCAGCAGCATTCAGCTTAAGTACCCAATAGTCATAATTACCCAATGATGCTTCGGACTTATCTCCGGAAATTCCTGAAGTGGAATAACCGCCAATAATATATCCCCCATCCGATGTTTGCCCGATAGCACCAACTGCATCATCACCGATGGCACCAATCGCATTCTGCCATTGCACATTTCCATTGCTGTTTAGTTTCACGACCCAATAATCCTTGAATTCACCGCCATCAAAATTGGCTTCGGTTTTATCACCACCCACACCTGAATAAGATGACCCGCCGAGAATATAACCACCGTCAGAGGTTTGCTGAATGGAGCGCAGGTATTCCGTTGAATTGCCGCCGATGGTATTTTGCCACAGGATACTACCCGTAGCATTTAGTTTTAACACCCAGAAATCATAAACACCAATGGTAGCTTCTGTCTTATCACCTGAAATGGTGGAAATAGAATATCCACCCAATATGTATCCTCCATCTGCTATCTGATGAATTGCAACCAAATAATCCGTATTGCTGCCACCGATTGTATTTTGCCATTCAATGTTTCCGATGTTGTCCAGTTTCACTACCCAGTAATCCGCTGCACCAATGGATGCTTCCGTTTTATCACCTGAAATACCTGACGTAGAATATCCGCCAAGTATGTAGCCACCATCTGCAGTTTCTTCAGCAGACCATAAGTTATCATCACCACTTCCTCCAATGGCATTCTGCCATTCAATGTCACCTGCGCTATTCAACTTCACCACCCAATAATCCCAACCGCCTGCTGACGCTTCCGTTTTATCACCTGATAATCCGGAATAAGATCGTCCACCGAGAATGTATCCATCATCTGATGTTTGTTGAACGGAATACAACTCGTCATAGCTGTTGCCACCGATTGTATTTTGCCATTCGATGTTCCCTGTGGAATTTATCTTCACCACCCAGAAATCATCTGTACCTATTAGCGCTTCTGTTTTATCACCTGAAAGATCTGAATAGGAAAACCCACCCATAATGTAACCGCCATCAGCAGTTTGTTGAATGGTTTGTAAATAATCGTTGTAGTTGCCACCAATCGTATTCTGCCATTCAATTTCCGGTGCCTGTGAAAAAGCTTTTGTGGCAAAAAAAACTGAGATAAATACCGACATGAAGAATGTATAAATCGTTTTCATTTTCTGAATTTTTCCAGGCAAAATTATACGCTATGATTTCTGGCAACTATGACAATACTCATAATAGTCCATGACTTTGAAGTTGCAAGGTTGATTTCTCCGGCATTGTAAGTGTTACACAATTCTGGATTTATATTACAGGATTTATTCTTTTATAGTGAGAGCAAATAAAAAAAGCCGTTTTAGCAAATTAGCTGAAACGGCTTCTCTTCAATACACAGGAAATAAAGTGCTTTGATTGAAAGTCTAAAGAGTGGAATGATTATGATCTGTCATTTTTTTTGACAACTATTCAAGATCTAACGCAAACGATTGCTGTTGTTACCTAATCAAAATGATTTCAACTGAATGATCCGCTACCTGTTACTTCTTTCCATTTGATCATCCTCAGTCCTGGCTCCTGGTTCCTGGAGTACTGAACGTATTGTCCAATAAAGGCTGTGCATTGATTTCAAATGAGAATGTAACTGACAGGGTAATTACCGCTGTGAGTCGCCATAATATTTTTTTCATGTGCAATTATTTTAGTACTTGCAATCAATTATTCCATTGTCCTACCCTTAATTTCTTCCGCGCAAAAAGAAGCAGGTTCAGGAAATGAACAATGATAAGATTGCGATTGATACACTGATTGTTCCTAATACTGGTTCATGCTTCTTTAATTGATCACTGTATCAACATTCGTTTAGTAATCACCTTTTCTCCGTTTCTGATTGTCACAAAATAAATTCCATCTTCCACAGCAACACTTAAAGAAACAGGTTGCTTCATTTGATTTTCCACTGAAGAAAGTTTATTTTCATAGACAACCTGTCCCATCAGATTCGTGATCGTAATGGAAGTGTTATCAAACAGTAGATTTGAAACTTCAACAACAAACTCGCCATTGTTTGGATTTGGATAGATGTTGAATTGGGAGTCCGGATCAACAGGAATTGCTGATTGCTTCGCCAATGCAACAGAATTGGTGTACCTGGCGGTAAGGAAGTAACCATCCATTCCAACATAGCGATAGCCGGCAATCACAATTTTATTGTCGGTTTGTAAGGCAATGTCACTGCACCCTTGAGTAAAGGTTCCGTAAAATGAAGTATCTATGCCATTATCGCCGAAAGAGGCATCCGGCGATCCGTTACTCAATAATTTTACCAATACAATAGCCTGATTGGAAGCCCCTGCATAGATGTAAGCAAGACCTGCCATGATGATATCATCATCAGGTTCAGTCACCATCGCTGAACATCCTGCATTACTTCCATAGATGTCGGAGAAACTCCATCCGCCTGTTCCGAAGGAGGTGTCAAATGAACCATCCGGTAAAAGACACAATGCGGTAAACCTGTTGTTGACCAGATAGTTTGAACTTCCACCAAGAATAATTCTGCCATCAGTCAATACTGAAACTGAAGAAGCAATGTCTGAAGATCCTTTGTCCGCTCTTACGACGCCTCCGGTTCCAAAGGTGTTGTCAAGTGTCCCGTTTATATTGAGTCGCAGAGCGCCGATGTCATACCTGAAAAACGAAAATACAATGAGTGTGTCTATATGTCCGCAGGCGATGATCTTGCCATCCGGTTGAAGAGCGAGTTGATTGCACTCAGAACTTTTATTGCTGGGTAAGAATTTAAATATTCCTGCTGTTGCAAAGCTGTTGTCAAGACTTCCATTTGCTTTTAAACGTGCAATGATCATGTTGTGATGACCGCCAGATCCGTCATCTGCATATCCGGCCAACAATATTTTTCCATCAGGCTGAATGAGCACATCATAGCAGATCATGTTCTTGCCGGGCATATTCACTTTGGCTGAACCGTTATTACCAAAGGTGTTATCAATCACACCGTTTTTTGTCAGCCGGTAAACAATAAAATTGTTCACGTTGGTCGGACCGACACCACTTCCGGCTACAATTATTTTACCACTTGAGGTTAATGCCATGTCACAGAAAAAACCACCGATAATACGGGTGACTCCTGCTGTTCCGAATGTATTGTCAGGACTACCGTTGGCTTTTGTACGAGTGATGGAGATATCTGAATAACCATAATTGCCGAAACTGTTTCCACCGGTGAGAATACGGCCATTACTTTGAATCACTACTGACCTTGCAAAATCGTCTCCACCGGAATTGGTTAATAAATATCCGTCACCACTAAAGGTATTGTCTAATACCGGTTGTGCATTTATTCCAAATGAAATGGCAACTGACAGTGCAATAGTAACTGTAAGTTGAAGTAAAATGTTTTTCATGTTTTTGAGTTGAACGGATTAAAAATTCTCCCGGATTGATTTGGAAGCCTTAACTGTTTTAAAATCTTTAAGCGGGTATTCAATTAATTTCCTTAGTCAAAGTCACGCTGATCACACTTATTAGCAGGTGCCTTTTCCTGATAAGAAAATCCAGGTAGTAAAATTAGGCTGTCTATTAAAGTTGAGCTATGACTGTTGTCATGATTGACGAAGACCTCTTAGTACTGGAACTTTTAATAAGTGCCAAAAAAAAGAAGCTGATTCAACAGATGAATCAGCTTCTCTGATATTAAAATCTCAGATACCTGCTACTCTTTTATCCACTTCGTTGCCGCATTGTTTCCTTTCTCATCCATTACACGAAGAATATACATGCCATTCACGAGGGAATTAATATCAATGTGTGATTGATCCATTGCAACTGCGTTCTGTACATACATCAATTTTCCGGAGAGATCAAACACCTGAATCGTAACTTTTCCTTCAAAGCCCTTTAAGTCAATCGTAAGCAGGTTAGTTGCAGGATTCGGATAGATGTTTAGTTGAAGCGGAGCCGTGTTCTCACTGGTATTATTTCCGGTGTCAGATCCGAGTTTAGGCGGAAGAATATTCACCGAATAATCTTCTACTTCACCTTTAGCGAAAATTTCGCAGGGAGTTTGGGCCGGTCCGCCTTTTTTCAACGAAACACGCATTCGTGTTATTCCGGATAATACATTGTTAGGAATTTTTAAAGTTTTGTTATTCCATCCGCTAAAGCTTGATTTAAAGTCTACTTTCTTTTCACCATTATCAAGAAAATCACCATCATGGTTAAAATCTATCCAGATCCGCCATGTTTGATTATAGGATCCACCTATGATGGAGCTAAGTATGATGCTATTCGTAGAACCTTTAATCAGGTCGGTTGATAAGGCAGTATAGTCGGCATAACCGTCGATATCCAATGTTTGATTCTGTATGCCACCTATCCAGACAAAATTAATCCTGTCATTAGCGGGATTAAGACCATATGATGTACAATAGGGCACTCCCGTAGTAGTGAATTGCTGAATGGCACTGAAACCGGAAGGGCCGTTGTTGCAAACGGCTTCCACTTTAACATCATACATTGCACCCGGTGATAGCCCGCTTATTAAAATTGTGGTTTGGTCTGTTGAAACCTCGGCCCATATAGCTGACGCGGAGGACTTGTATTGAATGTGATAAGTGATTGCATTTGCAATTGGATTCCATGAAATGGTAGCGGCATTATTATTAATTCCACTGACTGTAATATTTGCAGGGATGCCACACGTTCCTCCTGAAGTTATGTTGAGGTAGTGCAGAATGGTCCACCAGTTAAGTCCGACCACGAAAACACTTCCATCACTTGCAATTGCCAATCCCATTCCTCTCGTAGCGGTAGAGTCATACTTTGCAACCCATGATTCATTCCCTGCCGAATCATATTTTATCGTTAAGATGCTTGCAGGATTTCCTGAAATTGAAGTTGTGCCTGTTAAAAATACATCACCTGTAACCGCATTGGTAGTCATAAAATATAACTGAGGGATGTCGGAGAATGGCGTGATATAAAACGCATCCCAAATTAATAATCCTGTTGACGAAAGTTTGAAAGTTTCAAGTCCTGTACTCGGTGAGGTACCTACGCCTGAAATTACCAGATTGCCATCAGGTTGAAGATTGATTCTTGATGGAGCTTCGTGTTGGCTGTTGTTGTCGTAGTAATAAGCAAATAGCAAAGTACCCGTAACACTATATTTGGTCACCACCATATCATCATCTAACCCTGATGCATAACCTTTATTCACAACATAAACATTCCCACCATTATCTACCTCCACATCAATTCCCGCATAGATGCTGTTAGAAACAACTCCCCATAAATAATTTCCATTTGCATCAAACAAAGCTGTTGTCATATTAAAACTAAATCCTTGCACTGAAGTAATACCGGTAATAGCAATATAGCCATTTCGGTAACGCATGTTATTCACACCAAAATAACTTCCGAAATTATGTATAGCTGTAAAAAGTGTATTTCCGTTCGGAGCAAGCTTTATCAAATTAAAACCATAATCTGGCTCCCCTGAAAGAGTTGCCGCTATCCCAATGTAAATATTTCCTGAAGGGTCAAGTTCGCATCGCGACGGAATCCCCACTACACCTTCAATAGTTCTCTTGAATATCAAATTTCCGGTGGGCGAATATTTCAAAACTACAATGGCATTTGGCTGTTGATAGCTTGTTCCGTAATAGCGATAGCCAAGGGTAATAATGTTATTGGAGGCATCCGTAGCAATCCATGTAGGCCGTTCGCGGTAGTTAAAAATTTCTGATGTGTCTTGCTTCTCCCATAGGAAGTTCCCGAATTGATCCCACTTGCGCGTAAACATTCTGTCGTTGATGGTGTAGCCACAGGATACCACATTGTCGAGCGCATCCCTTGCTATCATTGCGCCTTGCCTGGCAGTACTGCCGGTTGTTCGAACCCAATCAAGTTCCTGTGCTGTAGCTTTTTGACTAGCTATGAAGAACAAAAAAGCAAATAAAACTGCGGAGAAGCGGCGAATTTTTTTCATGATTAAAAATTTGGACTTAAAGGTAGCTGTTGGAGGTGCGGATAAATATGACTTGCGTTATGTCGGTTGTTTATTTGAAAGTAACGAAGGTAAGCCCCTCATCTCCTGAACTGTTGCATATTTCCAGAAATGTGTTGCATCATTCATGTTTTTATATGCTGAAATATTCCGTATAAATTTTCGAAGCACTGATTTATTGAGCAATGTTAAAGCGCGCAGCAGACTTCATTAACGCGGCTTATCGCAACTATTAACCGGAGCCTTTCTCTGAAGGGAAACAGCTCCTGGAATTCATTGGAAACTTTGTAAAGCTTTTTTATCCATTTAATCAGCCCTCTTACAAACCGGAAGCTTTTGTTCTAAACTCCCGCTAGTCCGGATTTGCAATCACAAGGTTCGAAACCTTTGAACCCCTTTACTGGCATGGATTACTATGATCCTTTCAACGAATAAAATTGAAGGTTAAATTAAACATGAATTGTTCTTTAAATGTTTTTCACTCTGCAAAATAATCAGCGTCATAATCAGAACGGAACACTTACTTCAAAATAAGTTCCTGTGAAAAGAGCTACGATGTATATTGGATAAGGCTTTGATGATGTTGCGAACACATGTGATTTGCAATCCGGTCTTATTGAGTAAGGGATTTTTAATCCCGTTTTTTAACAAAACGTATTGGTATATTATCGGATTAAAATCCGAAACTCAAACGGACGGAATTACAAATCACAAGTGCTCGGATATTTCAAAACTGGCAAGTGGAATTTATTTTGTGAAAATCTACACGATCAATGATATGGTTATAGAGAAATTTGTAAAGCAGTGATGCAATGAATTTATTCTCAGTTCCCATTCTACCGTGTCGCCGTTGTGTGACATGATGGGATGGGAAAAATTTTCTGGTGGCAACTCCTACATCAGTTTATTACAATGATTGTTTCTTCATATTGGTGCAGTCGTCCTTAATTGAGCGTCCGCTTTTTAAAATGACATCTAAGAATTAAAAGATCCTTTTGTAATCGGACGCCAAATAGGAGGATAATCAAAGCAATCACTATTGTATTTGTCCGTTGGAGAAGGATTAAATTCCAATCCCTTCATCAGCGAGCTATGAAAAACAAAACCTTACTCCTTTTTTGCGTCTTCTTTTTCTATTCTTTTATTACTTATGCTCAGGCAGGTATTTTAGATTCTTCCTTCGCAAATAATGGAATAGCCACTTATTTTGGATTTGAATTTAATAATAGCACTTCCTCAGCAATGCAAACTGATGGTAAAATCATCTTTTCGGGACTTTCGAACCAGGATTGTGCAGTAACACGTTTTCTAAGCTCGGGCATTCCTGATAGCTCTTTTGGCACTAATGGTATAAGCATCCACAAAATGAATCAGATAAATGCTACTGAAACGGTGGCAGAATGTGCTCTTCAACCGGATGGCAAGATAGTGGTTGCGGGTGCAACGAAGCAATGGAATGGTACCGACTATTTCTGGGATGTTGCTGTTCTCCGGTTCAACTCCGATGGGTCAATTGATAATTCTTTTGGCTACAATGGAAAATTTGCAACTGACATTTCAGACAATTTGGACTATGAAACAAAGGCTATGAAAATTCAACCTGATGGTAAGATTCTTATCACCGGATATTTTTCTTCCTCATTTGGCCCGTCAGATGTTTTCTTAATACGGCTAAATACAGAAGGATCGCCGGACTCAGAATTTGGTTTAAATGGAATCGTTAAAACGAATGTTGATCCCATACTCAATGATGTTCCTGAAGAAATTGCGTTACAACCTGGCGGCAAAATTTTAGTAACAGGTGCGCAGAATTATTACTTGTTTAGCATAAGATACCTCAGCAATGGATCGATTGATGGTGCTTTTGGCATTGATGGTATAACAAAAACCGATTTTAGTGATTATACATCAGATTGGTTAAGTGCAAGATCAATAGCGATAACACAAGATGGTAAAGTTCTTATTGGAGTAAATTTCAGTAATGGAGAAGATGTGGACGTAATGATACTTCAGTACACCAGCGAAGGGATTCTGGATTCATCATTTGGAAATGACGGCACTATCATTTATTCATCTCCTGACGCTTTTGAATTTTGTTCCTCAATAATCATTCAACCGGACGGAAGAATTATTTTAGCTGGAGTAAGAGGTGAATCATACAATCAGTATCCCGACCAACTTTTATTATTGCGCTATGAAAATTCAGGTCTTGTGGATGAATCTTTTGGTGTAAACGGAATAACTACTACTTCAATCGGCTTTTCAACCGGCTGTAATGGAGCTATAATAAATAACGAGGGAAAAATCATCCTCACGGGTAGCACACAACTTTCTCAGGGTTCAGAAGTGGGCTGTCTAATAGCACGCTATACGACAGGTCTCAATGTGGGGATTCATGATTTAAACGTCGATAAATTGAATGTTCATGTTTACCCCAATCCGCTATCAGATCATTCGATAATAGAATTTAGTATCCAAAAAAATTCTGAAACCACCATTAATCTAGTCGACCTATATGGCAGGAAAATAAAAATAATAGCAGCAGGAAAATTTTCAGAGGGAAATCATAGCCTACCGATTTCGGGAAACGGACTTGTTTCAGGAATCTATTTTATTGAGTTGGAATGCGGAAGAGAAGTGGCTTTTGAGAAAGTGGTAATTAATAAATAGAATGTAGCTGTTAGAATGGTGATCCCTATTTTATGTAATGCTGAGAATATTCTTGCTCTCCCGCTAGTCCGGATTTGCAACCGGTCTTATTGAGTAAGGGATTTTTAATCCCGTTTTTTAACAAAACGTATTGGTATATCATCGGATTAAAATCCGAAACTTAAACGGACGGGATTACAAATTATAAGTGTTCGAAACATTGTGTGACGAGAGTAATAAAAAAAATGTCATGCTGAGCGGAGTCGAAGCATGGTATTTTTTCTGAAGAACTGACCACGAAAGCAATGTCTCACTTCGACTGAGTTTATACTGAGCGTAGTCGAAGTGCTGCTAATGACACATAGTTTAATCATTTGATTTTCTGGATGTGAAAAAAGAGGGAGTTTGAAAGAAATCGATTTGCAAAATAGTTTGTATTCGTGATGAGGCGACGATTGGACGATGGTTGATTCTTGATGAAGGGTTGATAGAGCGTTTCTCGCTACGGGGCTGTCATGCCGAATTTATTTCGGCATCCCATCCAATTTGAACTTCGTATCCAAAGGCCTGGATTGTTTTTTTTGAGTTGCAGTTTTTAGATACATAGTGACATCGTTTCTACTTATTGGGGATCCCGAAATAAATTCGGGATGACGCTTTGATTGGACGATGCGTTGATTGGACGATGCATTGCTAATGACATTTGGTTTGATCAATTAATTTTCAAGATGTATTAAAAGTGTCATTCTCAAAGAACTCGATATAAAATAATTTGCGCTCAGTGTGACATTGCTTTTGTTCCTCTATCATGGCCGTCGTCCGTGTAAATCTCAAACTTGAATTTCTTTGAATTATTCAGCGAAGCTGAAAGCTAGTAAGGTTTCGAACACTTGTGATTTGCAATCCTGTCTTATTGAGTAAGGGATTTTTAATCCCGTTTTTTAACAAAACGTATTGATATATTATCGGATTAAAATCCGAAACTTAAACGGAAGGGATTACAAATCCCGACCACCGTGAATTTTAGTTTTAGCGTTTTACAACAGCTTGACAAACCAGTATGATTTAATAGAAAGAAGCAATTCATTTATTCTCAACCACGACAACACAACGATGGACGAACTGAAAACTCTCAAATCATTTACAGAACCGTTTACCTATGAAGTGGAAAAGGATTTTTGCCTCTGACACAGTTTCGTGCGGACCTTAAACGAAAACTTTACGCGTCAGCATAAAAGACGACATTGCAAACTTGAAACCGGCTGTAAAAAAATGATTTAGCAAATTTAAAAACGGAGAAAGCTGAAAACCGAATAGAGTAAGCGAACAAATAACGAACGACACAATGAATAAATTTATGATTGACATCCTTTTACAAGGAATAGACAAAGAAACAAGAATGAAATTATTACCCGGAGAGCAAGCAATAATTAAAGAATGGGAGGACAACGGAACACTTTTGGCTTCCTACATAAAAGGCGAAACTGCCGGTATTTACCTGGTATTAATGGCCGATGATAAATCAGACGCGGATAAAAAGCTTTCAACGCTACCATACTATCCGTATATGAAAATTGAAATCATTCCGCTAAGGTAACGGGACCAAATACGTTCTTGGTTGCTTTGCTCTCCGCATCAGGTTTGATGATGGCAGACAGTTTAATGCTTAGATCCAGACAGTTTTCGGGACGCCAGCTTCTTGTAGCGGCCAAGCATTAGCGGTACTTGTAAAAACTACACACGAATTTAGATGAAGAAAAACTTAAAAATATGAGAAAAGTAATTGCAGCAATCAATATGACGCTTGACGGATTTTGCGACCATACAGCAGGAATTCCGGATGAAGAAATACATCAACATTATGCCGAACTATTAAATGAAGGAGATGTAATTCTATACGGTAGAATAACCTATCAACTTATGGAATATTGGCGACCGCTGGTGAAGAATCCTTCAGGTGAAAAAACAATGGACGACTTTGCTGTGGCGATAGATAAAATTCCGAAAATAGTTTTTTCCCACACGTTGAAAAATGTAGCATGGGAAAGTGCAACAGTAGCAAACCGGGCCCTTGATGAAGAAGTTTCAGCACTCAGGCAACAACCAGGTAAAGACATTTTGGTTGGCAGCCGGAGTTTAATTATACAGCTAATGAAACTTAATTTGATTGATGAATACCAGCTTTGTATTCATCCTGTTGTTGCAGGATTTGGTTTGCCATTATTTGAAAATATAAACGACAGAACTATTCTTAAGCTCATAAAGACTAAAACATTTGGTGGTGGTGCTGTAACGCTTTACTATGAGCCGGCAAGCGAAAAAACAACGTTCCGCTAACAAGGTTGTGTGAAACAAAAACGAACAGCATGAACGCAATAAAAAAAGCGATATTTAATTGGAGCGGAGGAAAGGACGCTGCTTTAGCGCTTCATAAGACATTACAAGACCATGAGTTTGACGTTGTTTCATTATTGACGACCATTAATGAAGAAACACTGACATCTTCCATTCATTGTATTCCTGTTGAAATACTATCAAGGCAAGCAGACAGTATTGGTATTCCACTTTACACAGTATTAGTTGCGAAAGACCTGGCAAACTATGACAAAAAAATGCGGGAGACCGTTGACCATTTCAGGAAACAAGGCGTAACTCATTTCATTTTTGGCGACATTTTTTTAGCTGACGTAAAAGCATATAGAGAAAGTAAACTAAACCCATTGGGAATTAAGGTAGTAGAACCGCTTTGGAACAAAACATCGGCTGAAATCATAGACGATTTCATAAAGTCAGGGATTAAATCGAAAATTATTGTGACACAGGCAGACAAATTAGACGCGACCTATATCGGAAAAGACTTAGATCAAAATACTTTAAAATCCTTTCCTCACGACGTTGACATCTGCGGTGAAAACGGAGAATACCACACTTTTGCATATGCAGGTGGTTGTTTCAAAAAGCCAATTGAGTTTTCAATATCTCAGACACATAAAATTTCATACGACATTAAATTGAACGACGGACAAACCAAAACTTTTGAATATTGGCAAGCTGAAATAATTGTATAAAGTCACGAAAACCGAACACATACCATCACTTAAACCGGAGAAAAATGGCAGATGCAGTCCAAAGGATCCTTCGGAAAATAAATTAAACAGGAGGCATGTATTTTTTAAGATGGCTTCTAATCTTAAGCTGAAAAGTGCACACTTAATTCACTGCGTAAAAATCGATCTCCATTCCAAACACAAAACATTAACCGGTAAACGATGTTTTCGAAATGTTCTACGATCAGGAAAAGTATAAGAAAAATGAAATAAGAAATCCACTCTTTTCTGTCTTAACTCTTATTCGCAGCAATTTTTTCTTTTAAAGCTTCAAAGGAAATAGAATCGCGGCTAACCAATTCATTAACATTGAATGTGTCCCTGTCCGGCCATGCATCTTCCTCCTTATTTTCAAGTAAAATATCGCGTAATTTTTTCCCGAAAGGAGAATAGAACAGTCCAAGGATTACACCTGCCGTAAAAGCAGGAAAAAAAGTCTTCATCACTTTATTCATCTCGTGAGGTTTAAGAATTAAAAAACTAAAAAAGAGCCGCCTTGGCAGACGGCTCTTTCAGTTACATTTCTTCCGCTCTGCCTTTGAATTCATCCACTAATTTTTTCCCTTTACTGATTCCATTGCTCACCATGTCGCGTGCCTTGGATGCAGAGTCTTTAATGTTATCTAACAATTCTTCTTTGTCGTCTGTTGCGAGGTAATATCCAATTCCTATTCCAACAGCAATTCCAAAAAATAATGCAGTCGATTTCATACTTGAAAAATTTTAAGAGTTAAGAATAACCAACCTTTGCATCTTTCATGCCTAAGCGATTATAGGAGGAATTACCAGCAAATAGCCTTATCCGGTGTAGAAATTATGACACAATGCGGGTAATGCACCATCGTCGCTTTATTTAATTAATCATCAATCAACTTGCTGCCTTAATTATATATGAGGGATTAAAAAAAACCGCAGGCATTGTATGCCTTGGTAATTACTGAAAAGGTGATGGAGCATAAGGATATGCTTTGATCAATAAAAATTGCAAGACAATACCTTTTCTTTTTTTTGCCGGCACGACGCTGACAAAATAGCGTAACAGAAACAAAATCATTTCTCTTTTAATAACCATCTGTGAATACACAAGCGGCGGCTGCTTCATCCGTTGGCTGTTTCTTTACAGCCAACTCAAGTAACCACGCTCAACTGATCAAATGATGTTAAACAACTTCTTAAACAAAAATCAAAGTTGTTCTATAATTGAGAAATGACAATAACTCCTTCGTCATTTCTTGTCATTATTGCTACCAGGCATTGTCACACTAACTTCCACTTCATTTGATGCACTCACATGAACGCCATCACTGGCCATCACTTTTATTTTGTATAAGCCTGGTTCCAACGACGTTGTTGATAGCAATGTCTTTCTATCGCTTTGCCAATATTCAGCAGGGAACCACCCTTCTTCTTTTGCATTGCGCGCAAGTGTAAAATATTCCAGCTTATCGTGATCCTGATCATGACCGCAATGATCCAGCTCAATCTTTTCGCCTTGAGCAGTGGTAAATGCAGAGCGCAGCTTCAACTTTACCGTGGGTTTGTGAAGACTTATTTTTTTTGTTGCCAGCACCTTTCCTGACATACGGTTTATAATTTCCAGATTTTTTGAAGCAGGAGGATATTCAACATTGAGTGCAAAAAAAGTGACCGGTCTTGGCTGTGAATCAATGTCAGAAGAATTCCAATTGACCGGAAGACCCACTTCCTTCAATGTTTTTCCATACTCATCAAGAAGGCGAATGGCATAGGTGCCGAAGCTGCTATCACGATCAGGGATTCCTTCTCCGATATGTTGCACGGAACCGAGATACATTTGGTCGTTCCAGGCAATGATGCCGGATATATAAATTATTTCAGGATCAGGTTTACTCTGCAGCTTATTCACTAGCTGATCGTAGTCGGCCGCATCAATCCATTTCTTTTTGTTTTCCCAATCCAAATGTGCATTGGCCGGTGATCCTCCCATGAAGCAGAATGAATTGCATTGTTCATGGTTGAGCAATGTGTCAATCTCAACAGGCTCACCACCCTGCGCAATCCAAAAGCCATTGGATGGATTTCCTTTGGGATACGTTGCGCTTTTGTATTCATCAAATCCTCCGGCAAAACCACAAGCGGAATGGCCTAGGACGGGCCAATCAATATCACATACCCACGAATCCTTGAGTGTTGGATCAGTGCTTAATCCGAAGGTGTGACCAACTTCATGTGCAGGCAATGTTATAGCAGGACCTAAATTCGCACCTTCTCCGTATTGCGGTAAAAAAATTACTGCGCGGGGCGCGAACTCACCAAGCGATAGTCCGGTCACATCATCCAACCAGGTGTAATCAAATCTTTCAAACCAATCCTTATTCGGCAACACACCCATTAACCTGTCGCAACCTGCGATGTTAGCTACACCGTTTAATTCAAATACCAAAGCGTAAGGAGTCACATTGTCTAAAGGAATATAGAAGACACTCAAAATCGTGGCGAGAAAATCATACGCTCCTGTAATGGGAGGCAGGATGTCGATAGAAGACTTGTAATGATCAGGACTTGATAAAGGATATACGCCATTAATGTAGGCGCCACCAAGTTGCATATTAGACTTCAGGAGTTCATCACTCGTGAAGTTAAATGCGTCCATCACTGTTCCGACTTTCGCCCACATGAATTCATAATTTCGTGGCGTTTGTACCGTCTTCCATTTGATCTGATTGGAGTTGGCGTTATTGACCACCAGGCAATTCTTGGGATTTATATCCGCATTGCCCGCATCTTCTACAAATACTCTCAGACCAACTTGTTGTCCTGCTTCCGGAAAAATGATCGGATCGTCGAGGTAATAATATTCCTTCTTCACTTCACCGGCTCCAATCGTCATAGGGAAAATATCGTCTTTACTAACGCCTGCTCCCGTTACGATCACGCGTACATTTGTGTTGATGGTGGTCGCATAGTTATTGGCCACGCGTGCCATCACGATAGTTGGTTTTCCCGAGATTAATTTTTGCGTGTGAAAGAGCACCTGCAACATATCTGTTTCTACAAGTGCGAGATCGTTGGTCGTCATTGGTCTGCCATCAGCCGTTTCTATTTTCAGGCGGATGGTACCCTGATTCCAACCGGTACCTGATTTAATCTCAATCACTCCCTGGCTTGAATAGTTGGTGCCATCAATAATAACCGTCATGGCACACAAATCGAATTCAGCATCAAGACCACTCGAACCTGCATTGGGATTGATATCAACGTTATCATTACTGCCCGTTAGTCCGTTATCATTCTCCCACATCTCAATATGTATGTTGACCGGACTTGCAGAAACCTGTTTTTCGAAAGCCACTTCCCAATGCGGGAAATCACTGTCTTCTACTTCCGGAAGATCAAATGATTCACCGTCAATCTTTATTTTACCAAAGATGTCGGCATGGTTATCATAAAAAGGAATGTAGTCGTCATCACCTTCCATGTCAGAGTTTGGTTTGAAGGAAAGTACCTGCACACGTACGATAGAAGCAGGTGGATCAGATGATGGTGCAGTGGCTATGGGGCACTGGGCGAAGGATAACTGCGAAATAATAACACTTAAAGCAAAACTGATGCAAACAAACCGGAGGAAATGTTTCATTGAATAATGATTTAATTAGTTAAAAGATAAAGGAGCATCATTCTCTTTCATTGGAAGGTTATCTATTTTCTTAATGTAATTTTAAAACAAAGTTCTTTACACATAATGTCATTGCCGGTTGTGACAAATAAAATACTTTGCAAAAGTAAGAACCGCCAGGGTGAAGCGCAATCCCAAAAAGGGGGACAAGGGAACTAATACTGGTAACGGTTATTATCTTATTCCAAACCTGCGACTACAGATTGATCTTAAATGAGCATTCGTTGCCAGAATTTGGAAGTTGTTCAAAAATCACTTCCCAAAATTTAAATAGACCACTAAGAAGCTGGCGGATCGGATGAGGGCGCGGTGACTGCAGGACACTGGCTGAATGATAATTCCGATACATTAACACCAAAAGAAAAACTGATATAAAGAAACAGAAGGAAATGTCTCATTGAATAATGATTTAAGTAGTTAAAAAAATTGTTCAGGAAATATAAGAGTCTGTTTAAAAAGAGTTTCCCGGTTTATCATAACCGTTTGTGAAGACACAAACGGCGGCGGCTTTGCCATTGGCTGTGTCTTCACGGCCAACTTTAGAAACCAATCTCCACTTATAAAATCATTTTTAAACAGACCTCTTATATCTAACCTGTATTTTTTAACTCAGGTCAACGATGCTGATAGCTAAGTTCATTAAGTCTGAAATACCCTCCATTAATCCGTGTATTGCAATTAACAGAGAATATTATCTTTGATATCATATGAGAAATATTTGTCTTGTAAATAAAATTGTTGTTGCGCTTGTGCTCTTAACAGGAAAAGTTTTTAGCCAGGGCACTTCGCATCTCGTAATGCATGTGTTTCCTGCAAACGCTATTGTTATTCTTGACACTGCACATGTTCCATTGAAAGGAATTATAGATGTTCCCGCAGGAACACATATCATAAAATCATGGGCACCTCAGAGAATACTCAGCGTGGACACGATTGAAACATTTGCCGACAGCACACAAGTGTATATCAATAACATTCCCTATGATCCGGCTTACCTCGCAGTTTTAAAGGCAAAAAGTGCACAAAAAGCAAAAGCAGTGGTGCCGCTCATTTCCACGGGAGCAGTGCTGCTTGTTTCCAGTGCTTCACTGATTGCGATGAACAGCCAAATCAATAAATATTATGATCAGGCTGAAACCGCGAGAACGAATTATGAAGCAGCCATTACTCCTTCACAACTGCAATATTACCAGGATCAGTATAATGAATATGCGCATCAGTACGAGCAGATGGTGGACGTTAGCAATTTGGCAGCAGCTACTTCCGCAGTATTGGTGGCGGGTGGAATCGCAACAACTTTGTATATATTATTTAAGAACAGGCCGGATTATGTGGAAGAACAACTGCTGTCAAGAATCAACCCGGGATTCATGATCGGTTCAACAGGGATGGTCGGTTCAATCGTTTATAAATTCTGATGCGATGAAACACTGGAGTCTTCTTGTGGTCACAGTAATTCTTACAGTATTTTTTTCCTGTAGAAAAGATAATCTTGAAACACCTCTGTTTGACAGTCCTTATGAAGAAGACTCCGGAATTGAAATCTTCAACATTGATAAATTCTATTTCAGTTTCGACCATAAAATTCTTTATGTCTATTTTATAAATGACAGCATTATGCTCCATGCAAGAGAGCTTGCTGACAGCCTTCTGATTTATCGCGATGGAGAAATTTATATTACTGATGCGCCAAAAGATCATTTTGCTGATCTCAATATTTCACAGGATACTTTTTATACTTATGAATTTGCTTTCCGCGATACTGCAGGTGCCCTCACGAAAATATCAGCGGAGCATGTGATTGACATTCCCTGAATAGTCCTGTTTAATTGGGAATTAGAATAAGGGATAGTGATCGATAGAGGCCTCGCTTCGAAGATTCGGGGTAGTGGGGCTTCCATTTTGCCGGCATGTCTCATCGTCTTTGTTCCGGATTATTACTCATAGCTAAGACTCAATTTCTGGCCCCATTCATAGGTAATTTCAACAGGAAATCCATCTAAGTTGTATTTGTAGGTGACACTGCATGGATTGCAAATCGCATCTATTAAACCGGTATAGTCATTAAAACTTTCTTGAAGCATATTGCTTTCACTCCAATTTACAGGGTCTGTGATGTACGATGGTATTTCCTTTTTATAATTTAATTGATCGTCATAAGCGTAAAAAAATTCGGAATTCAATACTCCGTTTCCGTCATATTTTTCCACTTTTTCAACATTATTTCCATCCCAATAATATTGGTCAATATTTGTATAGGCCTCAATAACCTTGAAATAGGTTAGTCTCTTTGATAACTTACCCTCGCTATCATACTGAAATTCATAAATCCATGTCAGGGGCACCTCTTCCAACTTTTTAGAATATTTATTGATTGTCAGAATTCTTCCCTCTGAATCACGGAGAATGGAATCTCTGAATATTAACGTGTTTCCAATGATATTAAAGGTTTTAATTTCTCTGATGAGGTTGCTATCATATTCAAATTCATACCTTCTCCCCGTTGAGTCGAGGTCTTCAAATGATTTCAAGACACCATATTCATCGTAATTGTATTTCTCCTGCCAGTAGCGGTTATTTTGAGTGTATGCGATTGAAATCAGCTTTGTTCCATGTATGGCAACTATACTATCTTCTTTTGCACAGCTAATGATCAGAACTGTAAGGAGTGTAAATTTTAGATGCTTCATCATTAAGTTTAGATTGGAAACGGAAATGTTCAGGTATTTGCGAAGACAAGGAATTCAATTACTGGTGCTGTGTGGTGATAATGCTAAATAGAAAGTTGAAGTTAACGGCTAAAGTTCAAAATTAAAAGTCCAACCCTGAACCAAAAATAGCAATGTTGCTGATGAACAAGTTTCACGGTCCGTCCCTGATTTTTGTCGGTGAATTGTTGTGCTTTTAGTACTACAGTAACTGCAAATTTGCACGTAGCTTACTATCTCTTATTTATGTAATCTAATTATATTTGTTTGCATGACAAAGCACTGCCTCAATTGTGGAAATATTGTCACTGAAAAATTCTGTCCCAACTGCGGACAGGACACCGGCGTGCGAAAAATTACCTGGAAATCTTTCAGTGAAGAATTTATTCATGCGCTTACGCATGGAGAAAAAAGTATTCTGGGAACAACGGTTCAACTACTTAGTCACCCGGGAAAAGTGCTTGATGAATACATAGCAGGCAAGCGCAGGAAATATCATTCACCTGTTGGTTATTTCCTGATCCTGTTAGCGCTATCGGTAATTTTTCAGCGACTGGCGATCGCCAAACTTGGTTTTCATCCGGTGATTCGGGAAGGGTTGACATTTAGTAATATCGAAAGTATCGAGGTGTTCATAAAACACGGCACCTGGCTTTATATTTTTACTTTCCCATTCAGTGCAGCGGTATTTTATTTTGTTCTTGCCAGGCCGACATACAGCTATATTGAATCACTCGTGATTACGATGTATGCGTTTTCATTCACGTATGTTTTGTTTGTGCTTTGTTACATCATCGGAGGATTAATTTTTTCTATTAATGTGCTTCACTGGAAGTTTTATCTTTTTCAAATTACCCTTGCGTTGTCGTATACCGTATGGGTATGCTTTGATATATATAGGAATAAAAAGAAAAAAATGTTGTGGCTTCGCATTTCCTTTTATTTGATAATTAATACTGTTATAGTTTTAAAACTGCTTGAATTTTTGAGCAATGCATGGGTATTTCTGGAACATTATTTTTCAGTTGCATGATGCACAACCATTTGCGAAATGGTTCATTTTTAATGCATGCTGATAAGTTCCATCAAGCCTTTCATGGGTAACCGGCCCATGGAAATACTGTAACCAATTACAAGCACATCGTTAACTTTTTTTAAGGAATCTTTTTCCGGCAAGAAATTGTGAAAACCCAACCCTGCTTAGTTCCATTTTTTTGTCGTAAAGTGATAAGTTTTTGATGAGACACTGCCCTTCGGAAACAGTTTACAGATTCATTCTATTGAATGTAGCATGTATCGTGTCTGGTGTTGCATTCAACATCAATTCACTAAAACCAAATGTGAGTTCAGCTTTGCCTTCCTTCATTTGCTGAAAGACCGTTTCTACAAAATCACTTACTGATGGTTGTCCATCGTGTAAACCTTTGCCGCCAAGGTCAGTGTTTAGGGCCGGTGGTATCATTTCTATTACCTCAATGTTTCTTGCTTTTAGTAAATGCCTGAGAGAAAGTGTAAAGGAGTGGAAAAACGCTTTTGTCGCGCAATAGACGGGCACTTTTGATAACTGCACAAACGCTAAACCGGAGGTCACGTTAATAATGGTGTCTAAGGATTGTAAGTTGGTGAATAAGGTTGTCAAATGAACCGGTGCCAAAATATTTGTGGTGATTTCGTCCTTTGCTTTCTGATAAAAATCCGTATCTGAAATGTTCATCCAGTTTTGAATTCCGGCATTATTTACAAGCACATTCAGGTCATCATGATTTTCTGAAATCCAGTTAAAAAGCTCAACTCTCTCCGCTTCCTGCGATAAATCACAGACCCTGGTAATTACCCCGGGAAATTTTCCGGATACTTCTTCAAGCACGGACTTTCGTCTTCCGCAAATAATTACCTGGTTGTTCTCTTTGATGAATCGCTCAGTTAAGCCAAGTCCGATTCCGCTTGCGCCACCGGTAATTAGAATTTTATTGCCTGTAAGTTTCATACTGTTTTTTTAATAGTTTATTGAGTTATTTTTCGTCCGTTACCTTGTCCATTGCTGTTTTCGTGTTTTGCGATGCCCGGAAAATCCATTCACAAAGATCAGGGATATACATAAAGTACTTCATCAGCCATAATTTAAAATTTTACGCCATGCCCGCCATAGCTCCTGACATAGAAGCTATAAAATAATTTGAAGCATAGATACCAAGTAAAACAAATAAAATGTCTTGCGGTTTTTTGTCGTAGGTGATGGAGTAATTATAGTCGAATTTGCTCCAATTAAAAGCAGGGTCAAATTGAATCAGTTTTTCTCCGTCTTTGTTTTCAATGATGTATTTATTGAAGAACGTACCTTTTGCTTTTAAAATGAATTCTTGTTCGTCCTGAAAAGTAAACACAATATGTCCGCGCCAGTTCATTTTTAAGTTTGCTATTTCAATTCCCTTTTTTGTCACGCTAATGCTTGTTCGAAAAATACCAACCGGTTTAATTTTATACTCATCACCAATTGCCAACCTGATTTCAGCTTCAAGTACAAACAAACTTTCGTAAATCAGTTCGCCTAACTGTTTTCCGTTTTCTGTGAGTTGCAGTCTCTTTCTATCTGTCGATTTTGCTTCCATTTATATGTTGTACTACAGGGTTTACTTTTCATTTTGATTAGTTCGTGCTTTCAGTTAATGAAAGAGCTAAAGTGTTCATATTACTGTGCCGTTTCAATTATGTTCAACAATTATTTTTTCACAGTATTGCGTTTCTCCGTCAAACACTTTCACAAAATAAATTCCCTCTGAAATATTTATTAGATTGATTTCATTTTTTTCTTCATTTAAAACATTTTTTGTAAAAACGTTTTCTCCGAGGCTATTCAATATTACGATATTGCCTGACTTAATTATTCTTTCAAAGGAAATAGTAAAATTACCTGCCGATGGATTTGGCGAGATAAGAAATAATTCATTTGAAGTTATTTTACTTATGCCGACAGTTGCGCAAGGTGTAGTAATTATTCCTCCACTGCCAACCATTGTTGCGGGAATGGTTACAATAGTGTTTGGAGAAGTAACAATAGTTGGTGGATTTGTTGACTGTGATAAAGGAGTGCTAACAATAGTTGTAGTCTTACCAGTGAAACAACCATCGTTTCCAGAAGCATCGGCCCTGATCAAATAAATATCACTATTGCCTGCACCGAAACTGTTAGTTTTTCCGGCAATAATATATCCTTGATCTGCAGTTTGTTGAACGGAAGAGCTGAAATCATTACTTGCTCCGCCAACAGTTCTTGTCCACAACGTATCTCCGTTGGCATCTGCCCTGATTAAATAAACATCCGTATTACCGGCACCAAAGCTTGAGGTTACTCCACAAACAATAAATCCTCCATCAGCAGTTTGCTGAACAGAGGAATAATAATCCATATTTGTTCCGCCAAATGTTTTTGTCCAAAGTATATTTCCAATGCTATCACTTTTGATTAAATACGCATCTGTATTACCTGCACCGAAACCATCTGTTGCTCCGGCAATGATATAGCCGGCATCAGTGGTTTGTTGAACTGAAACAGCATTATCGTATCCTGAACCACCAAAAGTTTTTGTCCAAAGCGTATCTCCATTGGGATTGGTCCTGATTAAATAAACATCATCGTTACCTGCACCGAAACTTGAAGTTTTTCCTGCAATGATATATCCACCATCTGCAGTTTCCTGAACCGACTTTGCTTCATCATTAGATGCTCCTCCAAAGGTTTTCGTCCAAAGTGGATCTCCGTTGAGGTTGGTCTTCATTAAGTAAATATCATAACTACCCGCACCAAAACTTGTAGTTGTTGCGGCAAGGATAAAGCCGCCATCGGCAGTTTGTTGAACTGAATAAAATTTATCCAGACCTGTTCCTCCAAAAGTTTTTGTCCAAATGGTATCTCCGTCAGCATCTGTACGGATTAAATAAAAATCCAAACTGCCTGCACCGGTTATATAACCCGCAATAATATATCCTCCATCAAAAGTTTGTTGAACGCTATAGCTATAGTCATCTAATCCTTTCCCGAATGTTTTTGTCCAAAGCGTATCACCAGTTGAATTTGTCTTGATTAGATATACATCGAGGTTGCCTGCACCGTAACTGAGGGTATAACCTGAAATAACAAATCCACCATCCTCCGTTTGCGTAACCGCACTGGCAACGTCATCGGACGTTCCGCCAATGGTTTTTTGAAACGTTATCTGCCCGATGGAGTAGTTGATGGAGATAATAAATACAACACCTGCCATAAAAAAGAGTCTTCTCATTTTAGTCATAATCAATGTTGTTTATTTCCTGCGCAAACGCAAGACACTGTATTTAATCAAATGATTCAACTATTCGGGTTTTCACCTCATTTCTAAAAGCGATTGTGACAAATCACTTTTTTTGCTTTTAACACGAGTGATGTACAGCAAAACCTAATCCCGTGTTATCTCCTGGTTATGGTGTTTTTCAAGTTCAGTCATCACTATTGAGGAGTAAGTTTCAGTTTGGTTAAATCAAATTGCTTTTCCTTAAGCCTTAGGAGAATCTGATTATAAATTTCATCACTCATTTTTGAGGTTCTTGAAAGTATCCAGAGGTATTTTCTGTTGGGATGACTTACCACGGCATAGCTATAATCATCAGCCAAATCAATGATCCAATATTTACCCTTTAATGGCCAGAAGAACTGCACTTTCAATTTAGCGTTGCCCGAATTTTTTTCCACAAACGCTTTGCCTTTTATATATGATTGCTTGCCATTCAAACTATCTTTATTACACCTGTTTTCTACAATCACATAGCCTTTGTCGCTTAATGTATATTCGGCTGTTGTGCAATGACAACCTTTCTGAAATCTTTGGGGATATGAGGCAATTTCATACCATTTGCCAGCATATTTATCCAGGTCAACCTTTGAAACTGTTTGCAATGTTTGTGCTTTCATGCTTGACGTTGTTATTAAAATTAACAGAAAAAGGTGGAAACGGATTTGGTTTGTTTTAACATTTCTATTCATAAACTGACTGTTAATAAATGCTGTTAATGTTTGAACTTTGAAAGTGGGCTTTTGAAATTTGCTTCGTTGTCTTTGAAACCTGAATTAGCAGTTCGATGCTTTTGTTTCACTTTTATCTGTTGGAGATTTTCTTTGCTAGTTCATTGCTGGCTGGTGTTGATATTCCGAATAAGCAATAAATGTTTTTCCATCATAAAGGTAGAGACCTGTTCCTCTCGTGCCCACCCAAAGATTTCCGGTTTTATCTTCCAAAATAGACCAAACCCCCGGATTGGCCAATCCGTCTTTAGTTGTAAATCGGGTGAAAGAGTTTCCATTGTAGCGGCTGATTCCGTCACCACCCAACCAAATGGTTCCGTTGTTGTCTTCTATAATTCGCATTACTTCACCGGTCAAGCCATCTTTGTTTGTAAAGCTTGTAAATGACTTGCCATCATACCGGTAAGCTCCTCCCCAATTGCTGAACCAAATATTCCCGTTTTTGTCTTGCACTTGCGGCCAGGCCCAATTATGCGCTTTTGGCTTTGGTCCATTTTGAAATAATTCCTCCAGTTTAAAGTTGGTTATAGATTTACCATCATAACGGAAAACGCCTTCGTTGGTTCTACCACCAAACCAAATGTTACCGGCATCATCTTCTAAAATACGTTCCGCCTTATCGTTAGCGGTCAAAACTCCATTTGCGGCCTTATCAATTATAAACGGTGTAAATGATTTGCCATCGTATATATAAACACCATCTATTGTTGCGAACCATAGTTTTCCGCTTTTCGCCTGTATGATGCTATAAACCCAATGAGAGTCGCGATAGTTTTCATTCTTGTTGGGCGGCAGGTTTTTTGGCAACGGAATCCGCATTTCCGTAAATGTTTTACCATCATACAGACAAAGGCCCGCCACGGTACCTATCCAAATTTTACCATCTTTATCTTCCAAAAGGGAATAAATATTATTACTGTTGAGTCCGTCAGCCGTCAAAAATCGACGGAACGATTTCCCGTCATATTTATAAAGACCATTTTGTGTGGTTCCGAACCAAAGGTTACCTTCTCTGTCTTGCATACTACATTGAACATTGCCATAGCCGGGATCGCCAATAGTTTTTACAAGTTTTGGATGTTCCTTTTCTGTTGGTAAATTTTTTTTAACGGGTCCGTTGCAGGCAGCACTCAAAAGCAGTATTGCCAGGAAAGTAAAACTTGCATTTGCAAGAAATTTTTTCTCATTGTTCAAATTGGAATTGGGGTTTTGATAGCTGTTTGTCGGATGGTTTTGCTGCGATGGGTGTTAACGTTTTGGCGCTTGGTGAAGGTGGCGATTTTCACCACAAATGTTGTTGTGGAGAACCAAACTTTGAACAACTACAAAATTGTCTTCGGGCCTCAAGGAATTAATGTTTTGGAATCCCCGTTCTCACCCTAGTGCGTATATATTTCGAACAACTATCAATTTCTAATTTGAATTCGCAATGCTCATTATTTCACGCCATTGACCGACACATATGCCAAAGCACTCACCAGTTTATCAAGTTCTTTCAACGAAGTGTACACATTTGGTGTAACGCGCACGCATTTGATATTTTCCCATTCAATATTTACAGTGTGGATTTTATAACGGGCAAAAAGAAAATCCGCTAACGCTGCTGTTGTAATTCCGTCTACAGAAACGCCGCAGATGGCACAGGAAAAAGCATCTTTCAGGGAAGTGTGCAGCTTCACTTTGGGAATATCTTTCGCTTTTTCTGCCCAGTAATTTTTAAGGTAGCGAAGCCGTGCTTCTTTGCGTTGTGATCCAATGGCATTGTGAAAATCAAGCGCGTATCCTATTGCCTGTTCAGCGGGAAAAGAACGCGTGCCCTGGGCTTCAAACTTTTTGATGTCAGCACTTTGCGGATCGCCATTCGCAAACAGCGGCCAGATAGAAGGGATTTTTTCTTTCTTCACCCACAACAAACCGGTACCGAAAGGAGCACACAACCACTTGTGCAGACTCGTACCCCAGTAATCGCAGCCGAGTTCAGGAATCTTATAGTCAAAATGCGCGAAGGTGTGAGCAGAGTCGGAGATCACTTCAATCGCCGGATTTTTTTTCTTCACGGCATCTGAAATTTTTTTCACCGGCTGAATCTGTCCCATCCAATTGATCATGTGTGTTACGTGCACTACTTTTGTTTTATCAGTAACCGCATTGGAAAATTGTGAGACGAAATAATCATCGTCTTCTTTTGGCACTTCAAGATTGAGCCATACGAGTTTGATGCCGTCGCGCTTTTCACGTTGTTCCCATGCATGCACCATGTTGGGATAATCCTGTTTGGTGAGAATCACTTCATCGCCGGCTTTCAGGTTAAGTCCGAAAATGACGGTTTCCAATGCTTCCGTTGCATTGCGGTTGATCGCTATTTCTTCAGCGCTGCATCCTGCGAGGTCCGCTAATTTTAGTCGCAAAGGTTCGCGGCCCTGGTCGAGCACATGCCACATATAATAGCTCGGTGCTTCATTGCTCATCTGAATGTATTTGTATTGCATCTCCTGCACGTGCATGGTTTGCGGACTAACGCCGCCATTGTTCAGGTTGATGATGGCCGGAGAAACAGAATATGCCTCGCGGATCATGGACCAGAAATCTTCCTCCATCGCAAATGCAGCAGCGGACAAATGCGCTTTCGGTTTTGCTGCAGCTTCGATTTCGCTGATGGTTACTTTAGATGAAAAGGCCGGAACACTTGCTGTAGCAAGTAATGCAGCACCTGAGTGTTTGATAAAACTACGGCGTGATGGCATATAAAATCGGATAGTTGAGATTAAAAAAGGAATGTCTGTATAAAAATAGACAAAACATCTTTATTTTATTCTTCTGTGCATTTCCGTAATTACATGGCAAATTATTTCTGAATTTATTGTCGCGCAGGTCAGCAGCAAACTGAAATTTATCAGGCCCATTAAACTTTTTACTAACTTTCTATGTTGTCTGCGGTTGTATTTTGCACTGCAATAAAAAGGCAAGCTCATTCGTCATTGTCATACTTTTATTTGCATACTAATTTTTAAACGCTCATTTTTTAAAATATGAAGATCGGAATCGTCTGTTATCCAACGTATGGAGGAAGTGGCGTAGTAGCTACAGAGCTCGGCAAAGCACTTGCACAGAAAGGACATAAAATACATTTCATCACCTACCGTTCACCGGCGCGGCTCGATTCATTTGTAGAAAATGTTTTTTACCATGAGGTAAGTTTTGCCGACTATCCTTTGTTTGAGCGCGCACCTTATGAAACAGCACTTTCGAGCAAGATTGTGGATGTGGCTAAGTTTGAACAGCTTGACCTGTTGCATGTGCACTATGCCATTCCACACGCTGCCACGGCCTACATGGCGAAACAGATTTTAAAGACACAGGGAATTGACCTTCCTTACATCACCACCTTGCATGGAACGGACATCACACTTGTTGGAAAAGATCCAACGTATGCGCCGGTAGTTACATTCTCCATCAATCAATCAGATGGTGTGACGGCAGTTTCAGAAGACCTGAAAAATCAGACCTACCATAATTTTAAGATCACTACCCATATTGAAGTGATTCCCAATTTTGTAGATCTCAACCGTTTTCGCAAAGCGAAGAAAGAGCATTTCAAAAAAGCCATTGCGCCGAATGATGAAAAGATTCTGATTCATACATCCAACTTCCGGAAAGTAAAACGCACTCAGGATGTGGTGATGATCTTTCAGAAAGTGTGCGAATTGATCCCGAGTAAATTGTTGCTTGTAGGTGATGGACCAGAACGTCAGAACCTGGAGATACTTTGTCGCGATCTGAATATAAGTGAAGATGTCCGCTTTCTCGGCAAGCAGGATCCGGTGGAAGAGTTGCTTGCTGTGAGTGATTTGTTTTTGATGCCTTCGGAAACCGAAAGCTTCGGGTTGGCAGCATTAGAAGCAATGGCTTGCCAGGTACCTGTGATTGCCACCAACGGCGGTGGTATTCCCGAAATTATGGTGCAGGGTGTTACGGGATTTATGAGCAATGTAGGTGATATTGAAGACATGGCAAAAAACGCAGTAACTATTTTGTCAGATGATGCAATGCACAATCGATTCAAAATGCAGGCGCTGGAACATGCAAAGAAATATGATCTTGAAAAAATTCTGCCGCTGTATGAATCTTTTTATGAAAGAGTGCTTCAGCAATCAGTTGTTGCAGCGGGATAAATTGCTCATTCGCGACGTACCCTGAGCTTTCCGGAGAAAACGAACAACGCGATCTTTTACTTTCATAAAACTACAAACTCAAAACGGCAAGTCATCCTTCATCTCCGGAGGTGCCTGGCTATAATTTGCTTCGCGATCGGGCGGATAATCACCAGATGAATTTTTTCCGCTTCCACCTGTTACCGGTTCTACCTTCCATGCTTTCACATCGGTGTACCACTTGCCGTTGTATTCGCGCGATTCGATATTGATGGCCACCTTTAATTCATCGCCGGTTTTTAATTGCTTCAAAGCTTCCACTTTATCATTCCAGCAAACGATGCAGACTTTCTTGGGAAATTGCTCCTGTGTTTCAATCACAAAATTTTGTTTGGTCCAGGGGCCGTTTTGTCCCGAGCCGGTTTGTTCGGGAAGTATCTGTACTAATTTTCCGATGATTTCTAATGCCATGTTAGTTATTGTAAAGGGTTAAAATGAGAGTTTTAATTTCCTGATGGAGTCGCTTTTCAGTCTTGATGAAACCTGCTGCTTTTAAGAAGCTACCGTTGACTATTTCTTCCTGCTAAGCGACACAAAACAATTGCCCAAAGATACCGAATATTCGAAGTGATTTTCAGTAGATGAAAATTAACATCCGATTTTAAATTTTTGCGGCGTTTGTAGCTAACTTCGTTTCACGATTTTCAAAACACATTCAGCATGATTACCCGATTGGTTAAGATTACCCTTCAGCCCGATAAGATTGATGCATTCCTGGAAATATTCAAAGATGTAAAGCAAACCATTGCTTCTTTTGATGGCTGTCACCATGTAGAATTGTTGCAGGATTTACATGCTCCTCATATTTTCTTCACCTACAGCACCTGGGAGGATGAACATTTCCTCGATCATTATCGCTTCTCTGACTTCTTTAAATCTACGTGGACAAGATCTAAACTTTTGTTTTCAGAAAAAGCAGAGGCGTGGAGCGTGGGATTGATTGAACGTGCGCAATCAGATCATTTCTAGGCAGGTAATATTGCATTTCAGAAAATTGAACTTGCAAATTATTGAACTATAAACTTCCGCGAATGGCGGATTATTCCATCCTGCGTTAATGTTATTATATAAGTTCCTGCAGAAAGATCATTTGATTGGAGACTAACAGCAGCATCACGAGTGACAATGGAAGATTCCAATATGCCGTATACATTAAAAATGCGAAGCTCAGCGAGTTCATTATTATCATTCTCAAAATAACACATTGAGCTTAGAGTAACCGGATTCGGAAATATCAACAGGCTATTGCCATAATTCACGTAGAAAACTTTGATGTGATCCGTAACTCCTAATTGACCCAAAACCAACCGGTAAAAGTTGTGCTGATTGGTCAGTGGATTTTCATCTGTAAAAGTGTACGTTTCATCTTTATCATTACTTCCGCAAATGCCGGCAATCATGCCAATAGTTTCGAAATGAATACTATCAGGCGATCTTTGAATTTCAGTTCCAAGACAGGTATTTCCACCTTTAATAGTAAAAGACAATTGAATAGTTGCGTCTTGCTGAATTCCGGTGAACTGCGTTAATACAGTGGTTTGCGCACAGGTATTCTGAACGATAAGAAATGTAAGCAATGCAAAAAACCAGTTCTTCAATTCCATTCAATTTGTACTAATTGTACTAAAACTATTGAAAAAGCAGGACATCTGTCAGATAACAGCTGCAGTTAAATGGATTAATAATGCAAAAAGTTCAGGCCATTTGACCCAAACTGTTTTGCAGTAATCTGTTGGAATGAATGTTTTGTTACCTATCCTGAGGTTCTTTCTTTTCGAAGAAGTAACTCGTAATTAATCCCAGGCCTCCGAAGATGGAGATCGAACCGAAGTAGATGGGTACTGCTTCGCCTTGCATGGTGTGAAGCACATAGGAAGTAAGCCAGTATGCGATTACTAATCCGAGGCCAACACCTAATAATACCAGTCCCCATTTAAGTGAGGCCAGCGGACTTACAGGCTTTCTGCGGCGAAGGCCCGGATCCATACCTTTTTCTATCATCGACATGCGCTCTTTGTTGTCAAAATAGCGAAGCCCAAAGATCATTGCGAAAGCGCCAAGCGGAATTAAAATGGGAATCATTACCGGATCCATGATTAAATTGATTTAAGGTTAAAAGAAGTTGTTTACGTTTGTAATACCACATACGACTACCTGTTTTCAAATGAGGTTACACCTGTTTTGAAAAAAAATCATTTCCAGGGGAATTGCTCTTTATATATAGGAGCACGAGCGCCGCAAAATTAATCTCCGGGTTTTACCATGCTCTCTGGTAATTGCTTATCTTCAAATATTAAATGCTTTTAGGATTATTCTGATTCGAGGTGTAACCTGTGAGGTGCATGTGTAGTCTAATCGTTAGCTCATGAGAGATAACCAAACCGATTTAGAGCTTATAGACGAGGTGCTGTCGGGAACGGCAGCGGCGTTTTCTGAATTGGTGAGCCGTCATCAGCGCTATGTTTTTTCATTGGCCCTGCGTTTTACAAAAAGCCGTGAAGACGCGGAAGAAATAGCGCAGGATTGTTTTGTAAAAGCGTACCGTTCATTGGCAGCATTTCAGCGGACTTCGAAGTTTACAACCTGGTTGTATGGCATTGTGTACCATACTTCCATGACTTTTTTGAGGAAGAAGAAACTGGAGGTAAGTTCGATTGATGATGAAACAACTTATTTACAGGTGGAAGACACGGCATCGGATATGAAAGCAAATCTGGTGGAAGAAAAATCAAGATCTGAATACCTTGAAAAGGCTATTGACATGTTATTGCCGGATGATGCCGTTATCATAACTTTGTTTTACAAGGGCGAACAATCGCTGGAAGAAATTGCAACGGCCACCGGTTATGAAGCGAATACCGTTAAAGTTAAATTGCATCGCGCCAGGCAACGGCTGCGCGGCAAGCTGGAATTGATTTTAAAACATGAAGTAAAAGATCTGGTAAGATGATGAACATGGAAGATCGTTTGTGGGATTACATTGATGGCCTTTGTTCGCCGGAAGAGCGCAACACCATCAGCCAGTTGTTGCAATCAGATACAACTATCAGGAGAAAATATGATGAGTTACTCTCCTTGCATCAGCAACTAAAGTCTGTTGAATTGGATGAACCGGGAATGGGTTTTAAGAACCGTGTGATGGAACAGGTGCTCGCCGGGCCACATCCATCCACTTTAAAAACAAAAGTGGACCACCGGATTATTTACTCGATCGCGGCATTTTTCGTACTCACTATCGGAGGAATGCTGGCTTATGCAATCAGCAAAATGGACTGGAGCGCTTCTCAAAGTTTTGAGCTTCCTGAAATGTCCATGCCTGCAGTCAATTGGTCGTTTTTAGAAAATCCTGCATTTACATTATTCTTCTTAGCAGTGAATGTGGTGTTGGGATTGGTGTTGATTGATAAATTGGTGACTGCCAGGAGAAAGAACGCGGCAAAGGTTGATTGACCTGTTTAATTGTTACATGGCTAAACTGCTGAATTGTTGCGGCGAAGCCGGAGTTGATGGGCATCCATCAAAGTCATCTGTTGAATCGCGAAATCGCTCCAATCTACCGTCCTCCTATGTTTGCGAACGCACTTCAAACAATGCTGTCATTGATTGACCTCAATAGCCAAATCCACGGCTTCGCCGCAACAATTAAACAATTAAGTAATGAAGCAATGCAACACTTAGCTCCTCAACCCCAAACACTCCCGAATCACTTCACCCACCGTTTCACATCCTGATAATCCAGATAATATTTGATGCGGATGGAAATATTATTATTGCGCGGAAAATCAAAAGTATGATCGAGGTTTTCGATATAATTTAAGGTGGCCTGATCGTCGAAGCCGATGATGGAATTTTTCCAGACAATATTAATTTCACTTCCCGGAAGGAACCACCACGTGAAATTTAAATCGATGTTCCACGCATTGAAATTGTAATCACTGTTTTCATGATAATTACTTGTTCCGAGTGAACCATCCTGCTCCAGTGTATAGAATTGATCATACGTTCCTTTTTGAGAATAATACCGGAATTTCAATCCGACGGACATATTGCTGTTGAAGATGTAATTGCCAGTAAGGTTGGTATCATATTCTTTGATATCTCTTCTTCCGAAAATAATATTGCCGGCAGAATCAATATCAACAAAGCCAACATCATTGTAATACAAATGTGTTTCGTTTTGCGGAATCAATAAAATTTTATCGCCGATGCGGATACGTGGCGTTACCTGCCAGCGGTATTTGATGCGGCCCGGTTCATTCCCGATCGCAGGGCCACCTTCTATGTCGAGTGCAAAATGTTTCCTGTAATCAGTGCTGATGCCTGCGCCCAATTCATAGATGGAAGGAACAGCGTAATAGCGGTCCTGCACACGAGGTTCATAATAATCGTGCAACCCAAAGGGGGCTAAATAGTAATAAGAGAAAAATCCAAAGTATTTCCTGGTAAGCATGAAATAACTGCCATGGAAGGCTGCTTCCGTATAGGCACCATCGTTGTTCCGGTAGCTGTAGCTCAACTGGTTTTCTGTATGCAATTCAAGAAACTTCCCGAAGGGTTTGTAGATATCGTAATTCAAATAAGCCTCTTCCGCATTCTGATTGCTGATGGCAAGGTAGCCGAGATCGTTGGGATCATACTCCTTGCTGATGGCGATGTGAGAAAGTTCGTAAGTGAAGTTGCCGGAAATTTTTTTGAAGGATAAGCGGTATAAATAGCCATTGGTGAAATCAATATCACTA
The DNA here is from genome assembly GCA_016717285.1 of Chitinophagaceae bacterium. NCBI lineage: Bacteria > Pseudomonadati > Bacteroidota > Chitinophagia > Chitinophagales > Chitinophagaceae > Chitinophagaceae bacterium. Next base: position 517,437 of record JADKFU010000004.1, on the reverse strand, counting down.
TTGTCTGCATTTTTATTCATCAATGTGCTGACTGCAAGATATCCGAAGCCGGCATAGTGCTGTTTTTTATCAGCGATGTAGGTCATCACATTGGCGACGTTGGCATTTCTTCCTTTTGAGTCACGCAGTACATTGGTATTTGTAAAAGTTAGATAGCTGTTGTTTTTAAGTGCCTGGTCAAAAACCAGCACATTAAAATTAGTGAGCGGGTCATACAAAACATCTTTCGTTTCGCCTTCGATGTTGGTGGCGGGTGCATAGGTATTTCCGGTTACGGCATTGAACACACCAATGCCTAAACCATGATTATTGCGTCCGGAGATTTTGGTTGCATTCAGCAAACGTGAATTAAGGGGAGGATTTTCTACCGTTACGGAAGTGTCTTCATGTGTTGAATAGTAGTCGGAAACAAAACCAATACGCCTGGAGTAAAACAATTCCGCCTTCGCGAACAATTCAGTTCCTTCTGTAAAGAAAGAACGGTTTTCATCATACTGCACTTCCAGGGCAGAGAGGTTATAGATGATATTATCTGATTGCACTTGTCCGAAATCAGGAATCAGCGTGGCATCAAGCGTAAAGCTTTCATTGATGCCCCACTTCAGATCCATGCCTCCTTTGAAGTCGAGGTTGCTTTGCGAAATGTTATTGAGTTTATCTTTGTAAAGATTTGCATACAGTGTTGCATATGGCGATAGTGACAGACGTAATGGCGGCTCAATATCAGCAACGCCGACTAGTGGTTGAAACTGCGATACGATGCCGTTTTCTTCAGGATTAATGCCTGCGGAATGATATTCATACCGGGTGCTGCGGACAATGCGGTAAAAATCTACGGTCCAATCCTGAATATTCACTTTAGGAAAGCGCAATGCTGAATACGGAATTTTCATTTCCGAATACCAACCGTCATCTGCTATATACACCTTGCTGTCCCATACTGCATCCCAGGAAAAATCATCGTCTGAATTCAGGATCAACTTAAAATCTCCCTGCACATTTCGAGGTGTGACGCCAAAGCCAAGGGCATTCTGACCATCATGGTAAGTATCAAAAGCAAAAGCGATGGCGTCGGTGGATTCAAAGATGTCGTCGCGTTGTGTAAGTTGCATCCAGATACTGTCGCGTGGCATAAAACATCTGGCAGCAACGTAGATGGCTTCGTTGTCATACACCACCATTACTTCCGTGCGATTTTTGGCGGGTGCACCGAAAGCGGGAGTGCCCTCAATAAAATCCGAAAACGGGATGGCTTTATCCCAGCATTCATCATGCAATTGTCCGTCGATTTTTGGAGCTGCAGTTATTCGTGTAGCAACAATGGGTTTACGATCCTGTGCCTGTAACAAAGTGATCAACAGTATTGATAAAACTGTGACAAGAAGGAATGTTTTTTTCAGGAGCATTGGAGAAATCGACAAAGTTAATTTTTTGTCAGGAAGCATGATTGCTTCACACCCGTGCTATTATTCTACCGATAAGAATTACAAGATACAATGCACCAAGTACTGCTTCAAGCGCGGCAATATCCCGAATGAAATGACTGACTTCAGAGAAATCGGGAACACCACCGGAAATAGTTACCACGCTGAAATAAAGTGATTCTGAAAAGCTGGGAAAGCCGGGTTCAAGGGCAATGCCGAAACTGCCTGGCTGCAGTATACTAAGGATATCATAGATACTTGCAAATGCAATGGCCATCATGATGAACAAACTGACAGAACCCCAAAGTTTGCCATAGCTGACTTCATCTTTGCGGAAAACATCCCTGAAAGCATGATACATCACAAATATTTCGGTGAGAAACAGCAATGTATGCACTGTAATAAGATAAGATGACGGGTCATTCACAATTTTTCCAAATGGAAATTCCGCTATAAAAAGTGTGAGGAAGCCAAACAGCATTAATAGCAGAATTCCATACACAAGGACGGGTTGTTGCACAAAATTTCTCACAAGGTCCCATAACATATAGTAGTAAACCGCTCCCAACATCAAAAATACGGAATAGAACATCTGACGTTCAGCTCCCATACCGAAAAGGTTCACCATATCTTCCAGCAATAAAGCAATGGATACGAGGATAGCTTGTGTGATCACAACATTGCGATAGTCGCGCTGTTTGGATGATTCGCCGGACTTGTGATAGGCAATGATACTTTTCAAGGAAGGGTTGCGTTTGGAAATCCATCGAAAGATAAAAAAAACAATGTGTTCGTTATCTTTCGACCTTCAACAATGGTGAATGATTTGGTGGTTAAGTCGGTTACAGTAACTTTAGCCCTCCTTTTGAAATTCAAATAATAAAGGGACTCAACTTATTTTTCGATATGATTCCGATGCGTATTTCACTTTTGTTGTTGGTGGTGATGCAACTTTTTGTCGCTCCGGATGCCGGTGCACAGGATGTGATCCGGTGCGCAACTCAGGAAATGCTGGAGCAATATGAAATACAGCAGCCTGGTACCAAACAGGCTATTAAGCAAACAGCTCTTGAAATGCGTGAATGGATCAAAAATAATCCGGGTGGTACGCGATCCATTATTACTATTCCCGTTGTGGTACATGTAATTTATAAAACCAATTCGCAGAATATTTCTGATGAACAGATACAATCGCAGATTGATGTGTTGAATGAAGATTTCCTGCTTGGTAACGCGGATACATCAAATATTCCTGATGATTTTAAACCATTGGCTGCTAACTGTCAGATTCAGTTCTGCCTGGCAGCGTATGATCCGAACGGCGATTCTACGAGCGGCATTGTCCGCACCAACACGACCGTCAGTTTGTTTTCGACAAGCGACAGCATGAAGTTTACCAATAAAGGTGGTGACGATGCCTGGCCCGCGAAACATTATCTCAATATCTGGACTTGTAATTTGGGAGGTGGTGTATTAGGCTATGCTACCCTTCCGCAAGGCAATTCGGGCAACTCAAAAACGGATGGTGTGGTGGTGCTGTACCGGGCTTTTGGACGACAAGGCACTGTTGTTTATCCATACAATGAAGGCCGTACATGTACACATGAGGTCGGTCATTGGCTTGGATTGTCACATATCTGGGGCGATGATGGTGGTGACTGTGGTGGCAGTGATGATATAGATGACACCCCGAACCAGGCAGATGCCAATTATGGCTGCCCTGATTATCCGTTGACGGATATCTGTTCTCCCCTTGCTCCCGGCGTGATGTTTATGAATTACATGGATTATACAGATGACCGTTGCATGTATATGTTTACGAAAGATCAGGCTTCAGTGATGACCGCTTCGCTGAATGGGCCACGCCTGAGTATTCTCACTTCACCGGCTGGTTGTCAGGGTGTTTATTTTGCCAATGATGCTTCCGTTTCGAAAATCAATTATGCGAGTGATACTATTGATTATCTCTCTTTTAAACCCGGCGTTGTGCTTGCCAATCGTGGAACGAACTTACTGACGAGCGCTGATGTGTATTACCAGGTTGACGGCCAGGATCCGGCAGTGTATCATTTTAACGGCAGTCTTCCAACAGGTCAGTCAACTCCGGTTTATTTTGACGACTTATATTTTACCAGTGAAGGTGATCATATTGGAATTGCGTGGAGTTCACTTCCCAATAATCAGCAGGATGAATTTATTTTTAATGATACAGCCGACAATAGTTTTACCGTTATCAGCACTATTACCAAAAATTCATTTACTATTTCACCAATTCCTACAGACGGACCGCTCACAATTCTTATTCAAAATCCTACTGATGGCGATATGGATTTGCGTGTGGTGAATATGCTGGGACAGATCGTGCAGCACCATTTTGTTACTCTTGATTCGCAATCAACTCTTGACATTGATCTTTCTGATTTATCGCCCGGAGTGTATGTTTTGTTTTCAAAAATTGGCTATGATTATGTGCGGGAAAAAATAATGGTAAGAAGGTGATGGGTGTCTTTTCACGGTAGCAGTTTGAGTTCCGAAAGTTTTTTGAAGTGTCATCACTACTCATTTCCTAAAATCTGTATTTTCCAAATCATTTCAAGGGGGATATAAGTCCATGCTTACGAAAGCTTCCTTTATCGCGGATTTTCTCAAAAGAAAAATTCTATTCTGTTTTGATTAGCCTTCACATTGTTCCAATTTGCTCTGCAACAATTTTTTTTCCGCGGGAGCATGCGTAAGTGACAAGGCTTGTAAGAGGTTTTTTTTTGCCTCCTCTTTATTTCCCGCTCTTAGGTATAAATCACCTAATGTGGCCGGCAGCAGGTAATAAGTGCTGAGTTTTTCTTTTCCCGGCAGGTTGTTTATTTCTTCGATCCCACACAGTGGTCCATCAATCTGCGCAAGCACAATTGCACGATTGAGAAAAGCCACCGGCGAAGGAAACAAGCTGCAAATGATAGTGTACAATGCAAGAATGGTTGACCAGTCTGTATGTTCAAAAGAAGGGGCAACAGCATGTTGTAATGCGATGCCTGCCTGTAATTGATAAAAATTATAGGGTTCCTCCTGCATCGACTTTTCAAAATACCGAACGCCCGCTTCAATCAGGTCGCGGTCCCATTGCGTACGATCCTGATCGGCAAGTAAAAGAATGTTGTGCTGATCATCGAGTCTGGTATTGATGCGTGAAGCGTGAAACAACATGAGCGAAAGCAAGGCATTAACTTTTGGCGAATCTGTAATCTTATTTTGAGTCAGCAAAAAACAAAGTCTTGACGCTTCCACCACCAGGTCTTTACGAACCAGTTGGTCATTGCTGGTGGAATTGTAACCTTCATTAAATAAAAGGTACAGCGCAGTGAGCACGTTTTCCAGCCGCGCTTCCAATTGATGCGGTTGTGGAATTTCAAACTTCACTTCCCCTTCGCGAAATTGCTGGCGCGCACGGTACAATCGTTTGTTGATGGTTTCCGGATTGGTGAGAAACGCTTTTGCAATTTCTTCGATGCTGAATCCGCAAAGTGTTTTCAATATCAGCGCTACCTGCGATTCTGACGGAATAGCAGGCTGGCAGCATGCGAACATCATCCGGAGCACATCGTCCTGAACCTCGTTTTCGTTGAACAATTCTTTAATGGTGGGAACGAGCGTATATTCAGATTGAAGCAATGGCGCAACATCTGCAGCAAATTTCCGGTGGCGTTTTTCACGGCGTATTACATCAATGGCTTTGTTTTTTGCCACTTTGTAAAACCATGCAGAAGGATTTTCAGGCATGCCGGAGAAACGCCATTGCTCGAGTGCTTTCAGCAAAGTATCATGCACAATGTCCTCTGCCAGTTCGAGGTTGTGCATGCCGAAGATGCGCGTAAGCACGGAAACAATTTTGCCGTATTCATGGCGGAAAAGGTGATCAATTGTTTCGGTGATCGATAGTGAACCTTTCACGCGGAAAGCTTTGGTGAATTAGAAAAGGAAACAGGCAATATAGCTACAACCTGTCCAGCGTATTGATCCGCTACCGGAATATCACATTTGTATTTCCTGGATTTGACGGATTTCCACCGAACCGTCCAATTCCAAACCCGGACAATCTTTAGAAATTTCAACAGCTTCGTCATAATTATCAGCATGTACGAGCAGGTAACCACCGATCAATTCTTTTCCCTCAGCATATGGGCCATCAGTTATTTTTTTGTTTTTTCCTGTCAGCACTTTGCCATCTGTACTTAATGGCTGTCCGCCAATCATCTTGCCATCAGCAGCTAATTTCTGCATCCAGTTGATCCATTTTTGGGTGTGTTGTTGCATGGCTTCGGGTGAACCTTGCAGTGCACCGGCATCACCGCCGCGAAAAATGAAGAGAAATTCTTTCATGGAAGTTTAAGGATTTAAAATGTTTGAAGGGTTTGAAGTGTTTGGTAACGTTTGACGGAACAGGTATAGGACAAATTTGGGTAAGAATTTTTAAGAATGAATACAATGAACGTATTTATACCGGAACAAGATATTTGTTGCAATTTTTTGCAGCAGTAATTTCTGCTTCGATTTATTTGTATTCAGGATGAGCAACGATAAACTTGTTGAGTGCGGTGGCTGCCTGTTTCCTGATTTTGTTTTGCAGGAATGGGCTCCATCCCAGCAAAATTCCCGGCGTGCCCAATGCCATACGTGACCATTTCCAGAGATCAAAATGATCAGTATGACGAAATATTTTTCCATCTCTGAACTCAAATGCTGCGGTTATCACATTCAATACTTTCCTGCCACTGCCTGAAAATGTATAGGCTGCTTCCCAGTAACAACTTCCAATTTTGTCGTTTGCCAATACATCATGAAAGGAAACTTGCAGGTCTTTGCTATTGAAAAGAAGCATATGCCACATGGCTTTGGCTTCTTTTCCTGCTAAGCTCTGAAACACAGCATCGGAAAAAATAATTTCTTCATGATAACAGGATTGCATAGTCCTGAAGTCTTTATCATTGAACGAGCCGTAAAATTTTTCAATCAGAGAAGCGCTCATGCTGAGAATTGATGGAGTTAACTTTTAGCAAAACAAAATGACACGGTTATTTAAACAATGCTTTCATTATTTGCAGAATGAATTGCGGAAATACAGCTTTTTTATGCAGTGTAAAGTAACATTTCTCTAACGGTATATTAAATGGAGGTACAGGGACAATTGGCGGATGAAAGGTGACCTCCGAAAATCATTTGGCCCGCCTATAAAAACAAAATCCGTCACATTTATATAGTGCCGGATTTTCAGATTGCTTATTCAATGTCAACGGCAACTGATAAGTCCGTCGTCATTCTTCTCCACCACCATCACGGTGATACGATGCACGCCATTCATATCAACAGTCTTCAGCCGGTAATAGACAACCATGCCCGGTTGTAACAGCGTTTCCGAATCAGTCACCTGATAATGTGAACCTACAGTGTATCTGTTTTTAGCAGGAACCATGGCAATCATCATGAAATCATCGCCGTCAAATGAACGCTCCAGGATGAAGCAGTGAATGTTTTTTTCCCGCTCGGTATCCCATTCGATGGTTACTTCATCATCATGAATGGTGGATTGTATTTTTGCAATTACTTCATTGGTAATCGCAGTTTTGTTTCCTTGTGCTGCAGCTGGCAGATACAGTATCAAGCTGATCAGCAAAAGAAAAAAGCAGAATTGAGTTTTCATATCAATAGTTTTTGGTGTTCAATTATCTGCACAAAAGTAGACTGGAGAACAGGTGCTTACAAGTCCACTAATGGGGGACAGCACCGACGGCGGAAATGAATTTTATTATTTCCCTATACAGAAGCGGACTAACAAAACGTGATTAAGTCAGCGCACCGGTTATTCAGCTTTTGGCCAACCTGAATTTTGTTAAAGAAACTGCATCTTAACAGGTTGAAAGCTGAGTGGAAGGAATTTTATCACAAAACCTGATTTGAAAAACTAATCTTCCATTTCACACAAAACTTCCTGTGGAAACCAAAACCTCAGTTTTTGGATGGGTGCTGTCAGTGGAGGATGTTTTATTCATTTTGTATTTTAATAATAACGTTGCCCGTTTTTTGCCCTGACTCAACATATTTGTAGGCCTCCACAATTTCTTCCAATTTATACTGCCGGTCAATAACGGGTCTAAACATTCTTTTTTCAACTAATTCTTTCAGATAAATCACATCCTCCTTATTAATGGTGGGTAGAGGAAATAATACTTTTTTCCGACCCCAAACAGGTGTCGTCAGTGCCAAAAAAACATTCTCTGCGTTCTTGCCGAATTCGGTCGAAATATATATTCCTTTCTTTTTGAGTAATGACTTGCATTTTCCGAATGAACTTTTACCTACGGCGTCAAAAATAAAATCGAATCGCTTTTCTGTTTTTGAAAAGTCTTCTGTTTGATAATCAATTATGATATCTGCACCGAGAGACTTTATCAATTCAATATTCTTTGTATTGCAAATGGCGGTAACATGTGCTCCAAGAACTTTTAATAATTGAACAGCAGCAGATCCAATTGCCCCTGTCGCCCCATACACCATTACGTTTTGTCCGCTTGTTACTTTGGCTGCTCTTAGATCACATAGTGCATAATGAGCACCTTCTGTTATTGCCGCGGCTTCCTCAAAATTTAGATTATCTGGTATTAATGTAAAGGCATCCGTTTCAGCAATGGTAAGATATTCTCCATGACCTCCGCAAGTTTTGTCATTGAATCCAAAAACTTTGTCACCTCTTTTGAAGGTGGTAACACTTTTCCCGGTTTCTTCAATGATACCTGAAAATTCGCAACCCAGAATAGGATGGTTGGGCTTGATAAGTCCGGTCCAAAACCGGGAAATAAAATACTCCGCACTGCGAAAACCGGCGTCTGTTCTATTAACCGTAGAAGCATATACTTTAACTAATACTTCATGGTCTTTGGGCAATGGTTTGTCAACCTCCATTAAATGAGCCACCTCAGGTGGACCATATTTATTACAAACTACTGCTTTCATTATATTATTATTTCTAAAATCATTCTCGTCTTTGATGCATTATCCGCTAACTATGCTATAAATCCTGACACATAACCGGTGCTCAGCAGAATATTAATTCTTTGCAGATGCCACCTTTGCAGACAATTTTTTCTTTGAAAACAGCAGCTAATAAAAGTTTGATGTGCACATCAACTTCTTCGTCACATTCTTTCAATTAATCATTCACTTACTTCAACTCAATGAGCACCTGGTTTTTCTCCACGGCATCCTTTGCTTTTACCTTAATGTTTTTCACGATTCCGGTGCCCGGAGACTTGATAACGTTTTCCATTTTCATGGCTTCCAGTATCAGCACAGAATCGCCGGCATTAATCTCTTGTCCTTCCGTCACGATCACTTTCAGCACCAATCCCGGCATGGGAGCTTTGATCGCATTTATTTTGTGCACGGCAGCTTCTTCCATTCCCAATTGCTTTAACAAAGCATCAAACCGGTCTTTCACCTGCACCTGGTAAACGGTACCATTTACCCGTATGGAAAACGTTTTTTTTTCTTTCACAAACTGCAATACTTCGCAGGTGTAAGAACGATTATCCTTTACAATGTGAAACCGGTGGTTACCGATGGAAATCTTATCCCACGTGCCTTGCCGGCCATTGATGGTGAAGTCGTTTCCGGATAACTCTATTTCCCGTTCCTGATCAGTATTAACTGTTACTTTGAACATGATTAATTTATTTACGCTGTTTGCTTTCACAAAGCAAATGATAAAATTGATAATTGCGAATGATGAATTAACCGGACAACAAAAAGTACTTTACAAATTGAGTCCGGCTTAAATAATAAACCATTCGACAATGGTTCAAACGGAAAAATATTCGCTGTCATGGTTTAATTATATTTTTGTTTGAACAGGAAGTGGCAGCCTGCCATCCAAAAATTTTTCAAGATGAGAAAGCTTTTTATATGTTGTTGTCTGTTTGCTGTATTATCGGTGAGCTGTTCTATGAAGCACAAGCTTGCTGGTTCCGGACAATTGGAAATGGAGTCAACAGCCATGGATGATCCATATGCACTACCGTCATCCGATTCTTTGTCGTATGAATTCGGAGATGATGCCATTGTGGTAACACCGCGGATTTACCGTGCATCTTATACCATCATCAACGATCTTGTGCACACTAAGCTGGAGGTTAGTTTTGACTGGAGTAAAACCTATCTCTACGGCAAAGCTTGGATTACACTTGCGCCTCATTTCTATCCAACAGATTCGCTGCGGCTGGATGCGAAAGGGTTTGATATTCACAAGGTGGAGTTGTCGCGGAAGTCCGGCAACGTAGCGCTGAAATATTCTTATGATTCTTCTACCATTAACATTCAGCTCGACAAAACATACATTGCCGGCGAACAGTACACTGTTTTCATTGATTACACTTCAAAGCCAAATGATCTGAAATTAAAAGGGTCAGCAGCTATCAATGAAGCAAAGGGATTGTATTTCATCAATCCGGATGGAAAAGATCCTGATAAGCCACGGCAGGTATGGACACAAGGCGAAACCGAAAGCAACTCCTGCTGGTTTCCAACCATTGACAAGCCCAATATGAAAATGACCACTGAAATTTCGATGACGGTTGAAAAGGGCTTCGTAACGCTTTCGAATGGATTAATGACTTCCTCAAAAGACAATGGTAACGGAACACATACTGATACCTGGAAGCTCGATCTTCCCTATGCACCTTATCTCGTAATGATGACAGCCGGCCCGTTTGCAATTGTGAAGGATCACTGGAAAAATATGGAAGTGAATTATTATGTAGACAAAAAATATGAGTCGTATGCAAAGGCGATTTTCGGCAATACACCGGAGATGATTGATTTTTTTTCAACGAAGCTCGGTGTTCCCTTTGCATGGCCCAAATATTCACAGGTGGTCGTGCATGATTATGTTTCCGGAGCTATGGAAAATGTAAGTGCATCCTTATTCTATGAAAGACTGCATCAGACGGCAAGGGAAATGATTGATGGAAAAAGAGAGGATATTATTTCGCATGAATTATTTCATCAATGGTTTGGCGACCTGGTAACTTGTGAATCATGGTCGAATATCACAGTGAATGAATCATTTGCTGACTATGGTGAATATTTATGGTATGAGTATAAGTATGGAAGAGATGTTGCAGACAGCCATTTGGATGATGACCTCCAACAATACATTTATATGTCGCGATCGGGAACTGAACCACTGGTAAGGTTTGATTACAGCGATAAGGAAGATGTTTTTGATGCGATCAGCTACCAGAAGGGCGGAAGAATATTGCACATGTTACGGAACTATGTAGGTGATGCTGCTTTCTTCCTGTCTTTAAATAAATACCTGACTGATCATCGTTTTGGAGCTGCTGAAGCGCATGACTTGCGGCTTGCTTTTGAGTCAGTCACCGGACAGGATTTAAACTGGTTTTTCAACCAATGGTACTTTTCAAAAGGTCATCCTGATCTTAACATTAGTTACGATTACGATAGCGATGAAAAAATGGAAATTGTTTCTATTCATCAGCTTCAGGATACGCAAGATGGAACGCCGGTATTCAGACTGCCGGTTAAAATCGATGTGTATGAAGCGGGAAAAGTAACTCGCTATTCAAAAGTAATTACAGATGCATTCCAGGAGTTTAGCTTCCCGTGTTCAGTACCACCTGATCTTGTGAATGTGGATGCTGATAAAATTTTAGTCTGTGAGAAAACGGATAACAAATCAGATTCCGCATTTGCTTTTCAATTGAAGCACGCTCCCTTGTATATGGATAGGTTTGAAGCGTTGAACTTCTTTGCGAAGAACAGTTCCAGCCCGCTTTATGAGCAAGCGATGCTGCAGGGTATGAACGATAAGTTTGCTGATATCAGAAGACTGGCGGTAGAGAGCATTCGCACAGGTGCTGAAGAAGAAAATGGTGTTGCTTTTATGAACCGAATCAAAGAGTTGGCGATGAAAGATTCGAGTTCGTATGTTCGTGCCGCTGCTATGGAGAACATGGCGGCCTGGGGCGATCCTTCTGTAGTTTCCATTCTCGAAAACGGACTGCACGATAGTTCTTACCTGGTTATTTCTACCGCTTTAAAAGCTATGGTGGAAGTGGATTCGGTGAAAGCATATGCGGCAGCAAGCGTGCTTGAAAATGATTCTTCTGAAGATGTAAGAGACGGACTGGAAACAGTTTATGCCCGCATGGCCGGTCCGGAAAAAAATGCTTTTTTTATTTCGCAGTTGACAGGTAATTCAGTTTCTTATTATACCACGGTAAATTACGGACAGTATCTTTCAAGATGGGCGGATAATGTTGAAGTAATACAGGAAGCCTTACCATTGTTGTATACTATTTCAGAAAAAAATGCAAAATGGTATGTTCGCCTTGCCGCCACTAACGCGCTGGAAAATGTATATTCAGCCATGGACGCCAATAAGGAAACATATACCAATGCATTGATGCAGGAAGAAATAAACACCGGTGAAAAACAAAAGCTGATGGAGAAGCTTGACTGGACCAATCACCAGATGACGGAAATTGAAGATAAAGTGGGTGCTATTAAAGCTGCTGAGACGAATGAACATTTGAAGATGATTTATGGAAGATGACGTATTAAGCTGTTCAATTGTTTCACTGTTCAATTGTTACATTGCTGGTGCTGCTTCCAACCATTGAGCCATTTAACCAGTTAACCCTTTTCTACCTTCATGTCTATCATTAAACCCATCAACGGCATTGCGCCTCAATTCGGAAAAAACTGTTTCCTCGCCGATAATGCTGTAGTAGCAGGCGATGTGATTATGGGCGATGATTGCACGGTCTGGTTCAATGCTGTTATACGTGGTGATGTGCATTACATACGGATTGGAAACAGGGTGAATATCCAGGATGGAGCAGTGATCCATTGCACTTATAAAAAAGCATTTACTACCATTGGTAACAATGTTTCAATTGGTCATTGTGCCATCGTTCATGGATGCACACTCGAAGATAATGTGGTGGTGGGCATGGGCGCCATTGTGATGGATCATGCTGTGGTAGAAAAAAATTCGCTCATTGCAGCAGGTTCAGTAGTACTTGAAAACACACGTGTGGAATCAGGAAGCATTTACGCAGGTGTGCCCGCAAAAAAAGTGAAAGAACTTTCACCGGAACATTTTGAACAGATTAATATGCGTATTGCGAATAATTACGTGATGTATGCTGAATGGTATAAATGATCACTTTTTTATAAGGCTTGTGAAGCAATCGGCCCCCGGCTTCCCCCCCCCTCCCCCCCCCCCCCCCCCCCCCCCCGCCGCCCCTTCCCCCCCCCCCCCCCCCCCCCGGGGCCCCCCCCCCTTTCCCCTCGCCGGGGGGGCCGGGGGCGGGGCGGCTTGCCCCGGCCGGCGGGGTTTTGCCCGGAGGCGTGCAATTTTCCTCCTTATTTTTAACATAACTGTCACGTAACTATGAATATGAATTTTGAAAACAGCCTGCCTTTTGCTCTGCAGATGGATGCAGTTGATTCGCTTCGCAAATTCCGTGATCAGTTTCATATTCCCGAAAGCAACGGGAAGCAAGTGATTTATTTAGCAGGCAATTCATTGGGATTGCTGCCTAAAAAAGCACGCGAATATGCGGAACAGGAATTTCTGGACTGGCAGCATCATGGTGTGGAAGCACACTTCGATGCAAAAAATCCATGGCTGTACTATCATCACTTTTGCGGGGAAGCTTTGGCAAGAATTGTAGGAGCCAATAAGGAGGAAGTAGTTGCCATGGGCTCACTTACGGCCAACCTGCATTTATTGATGGTATCATTTTATCGCCCGACGAAACCACGATATAAGATCATGATGGAAGCGAATGCTTTTCCTTCTGATCAGTATGCGATGGAAACACAAGTGCGTTATCATGGTCTTCATCCTGATGATGCAATTATTGAAATGAAACCACGTGAAGGAGAATTCACTTTGCGGACAGAAGATATTTTACAGGCAATCAAAGACAATGCAGATGAGCTTGCTACAATCATGTTGGGCGGTGTTAATTATCTCAGTGGTCAGTTGTTTGATATGAAAACAATTACTGAAGCCGGACACGCTGCAGGTGCGATCGTTGGATTTGACCTCGCACATGCCATTGGAAATGTTCCGGTGAAGCTGCACGACTGGCAGGTTGATTTTGCCTGCTGGTGCAGTTATAAATATATGAACAGTGGTCCTGGTGGAGTGGCCGGAATTTTTGTGCATGAAAAACATGGCAACGATCCGGAATTACCTCGCTTTGCAGGATGGTGGGGAAATGAGGAAGCCACACGTTTCAAAATGGAAAAGGGATTTCATCCGCAAAGAGGAGCTGCAGGCTGGCAGGTGAGCAATGCGCCTGTTTTTCCGATGGCCATTCATTGTGCATCGTTGGAATTGTATGATGAAGCCGGTATGGAAAGACTGCGAAGCAAAAGCATACAGCTAACGGCATATCTCGAATTTGTTATTGAAGACTTCAATAAAAATCATCCTTCAAAAACATTGCAGATCATTACACCAAAAGATGCAGCATGGCGCGGTTGTCAGTTATCATTGATTGCTTCCGCTAATGGAAAAGAGATTTTCAATCGGTTAACTGAAAGCGGAGTTATCACTGACTGGCGTGAACCGAATGTGATTCGTATGGCGCCGGTGCCGTTGTATAACTCTTTTGAGGATGTTTTCCGGGTAGGTGAAATCCTGACCACAATTTGAATCTTTCAGGAAGAGCATGATCTTTGAAATAAAGTTTCTTATATGTATTGAATCATGTAAGCAATGCTCTCCCTTCGACGATTTTTTTTTGTAATCGGGACACTCTTGTTCTTCTCAACTGAAATCACTTTTGGTCAAAGTAATTTGTTGAAACAGTGGGATTACCGGTTTGGAGGAACTCATCATGAAGAATTAACTTCATTCCAGCAAACTTTTGATAATGGGTAAGATTTCCTGAAAAATAAATTCTTGGTAGAAGAAAAAGTTTTTCTAAAATAGCTTTATTAATCTTAACCCATTAACACAATCCTTAAAATCTCCGTTTCTTTATACCATGTCAAAACAAATAACCATCCTCGGCGCCGGGCTCGTCGGTTCACTGTTAGCAGTATTACTCGCAAAGCGCGACCACACCGTTACTATTTATGAACGCCGTGCTGATATGCGCAAAGAAAAAATACAGGCAGGCCGATCTATCAATCTCGCGTTGAGCGATCGTGGCTGGAAGGCGCTGAGAGCCGCCGGACTTGAAGAGGAAATCCGAAAAATTGCGATTCCGATGCACAGCAGGATGATACATGCTGTAGACGGCACGCAAAACGAACAGCCGTATGGAAAAGAAGGGCAGGCTATTTATTCGGTTTCCCGCGGAGCGCTGAATATGGCATTGATGGATCTCGCTGAAAAGCAAACCGGAGTCAACATTCATTTCAATCAGCGTGCAGACACCATCGATCTTGAAAAACCGGAAGTAAAATTTGATGCGCATAGCGTTATACCCTATGCGGAAAGCAACCTTATTTTTGGCGCCGATGGTGCGTATTCTTCTTTGCGGCATACCATGCAGTTTCTCGATCGTTTCAATCTTTCGCAATCCTATATTGAACATGGTTACAAAGAGTTGACCATTCCCGCGGCAAAAGATGGTTCGCACCTGTTGTATAAAAATGCGCTGCATATCTGGCCGCGCAAAAATTTTATGCTGATTGCATTGCCGAATCTTGACGGTAGCTTCACCTGTACATTATTCTTTCAGTTTGATGGGCCGGTTTCTTTTTCCGAAATCAAAACAGAACAGGACACGGAGAATTTTTTCCGGGAATATTTTGCAGATGTAATTCCACTGATGCCCACTTACAAAGAGGATTTTAAAAATAATCCGACTTCTTCCATAGTTACCGTTCGCTGTTTCCCCTGGACGTATCAGGATAAGGCCTGCCTTATCGGAGATGCTGCCCACGCAATCGTTCCTTTTTTCGGACAAGGCATGAATTGCGGTTTTGAAGATTGTACCATTCTGAACGGCTTAATGGAAAAGTATTCGGATGACTGGACTAAGATTTTTCCGGCTTTTGAACAATCTAGAAAACCCAATGCCGATGCAATCGCTGAACTGGCGCTGAACAATTTTATCGAAATGCGTGACCTGGTAGCTGATCCTCATTTTTTGCACAAGAAAAAAATGGAGAAGCTGATTGCTTCCGCGTATCCCGATCGTTTCATATCACCCTACCAAATGGTTTCTTTTTCCAATATTCCATATGCGGAAGCCTTGCGAAATGGAAAAGCCATTAATGAAGTGACTGAAAAAATGACGATGATTGAAAACGTGGAAGAAAAAATTCAAACCTCAGAAATTGTTCAGCTCATTCACCCCATCTTATTTGGATGAAGACGAACAATAAAATCTTTAAATGCAGAAAAAAGTGGTGTCAATTTTCGGAGGGCGAACCAATCACATTATCTGTTGGCTGTTCGAGGTCTCTTAATTTCGGTAGGTCATTTACCGAATTGATACCAAAATAATTCATGAAGAAAGTGCTGACGCCATATAATAACGGCTTGCCGACTTCTTCACTTCTGCCCACAATGGCAATCAGTTCTTTCTCCAGTAATTTTTGAATCGTATAATCGCAGTTAACACCACGGATGCGCTCAATATCAGGCTTCGATATAGGTTGCCTATAAGCAATAATGGCAAGCGTTTCCAATGAGTTAGTAGAAAGCCGCTTATTCAACTTGCTCTTTAAAAACTCGCTTACAGTTGGCTGATAAGCGGGCTTGGTCAGAAACTGATAACCTCCGGCAATGGGTACCAACTCAAATGCAAATTCTCCATCGTGGTATTTCTGAACCAATGCTTCCACATGAGATTCAATTTCTTCCCTGTTCAATTCCAATCCGACTAAACGAATCAGGCATTCCTGTAAATCTTTAATGGAGATGGGTTGCTCTGCAACAAATATTAATGCTTCAATATGTGACTGTATTCCTTCCAAGGTTGATGCTGTTTCGCGCAAATATATGAGTTTAACACCGGTTACAAGAGGCGGCAAAATATTGTTTTCCACGTGGCAAGTCAGAAATAATGCGCTCGATCTGCAAGAAACTTCCATAAAATAATAAGCACTGTAAACCGTCCATCAATCCATTGAACAAGGAATGGTATCTTTGTGTTTACTAAACCAAACTTTTAACCAACTATGCAAATGCTCTTTTTCATTGTCATGATCGGTTTGCTGCTTGTCGGCTTTCTTGTTCAGGCACGATTGCGTTCTAAGATGTCGGAATACAGTAAATACCCTACGCCTAACGGTTGGAGTGGTGCAGACGTAGCTGAGAAAATGCTTCGCGATAATGGCATTTACGATGTTAAAATTACTTCTGTACCCGGGCACCTCACCGACCATTATAATCCTATGGATAAAACCGTGAACCTCAGCCCTGAGGTATTTGAGGGAAGAAGTGTGATGGCTGCCATGATTGCCGCGCATGAATGCGGGCATGCTGTTCAACATGCAACTGCTTATACATGGCTGAACTTACGCTCAAAACTTGTTCCTGTTGTCAGCTTCTCATCGCAGTGGATGCAATGGATTTTACTCGCAGGTATTTTAACCTTGCGTGTATTTCCGCAACTCTTACTCGTAGGCATTGTTTTATTTGCAATGACAACCCTGTTCAGTTTCATCACTTTGCCTGTGGAATTTGATGCCAGCCGTCGTGGTTTGGCCTGGATCAACAAAAGCGGATTTATGGCCGGCGCCGATAGTGAAAAAGCAAAGGATGGTTTGTGGTGGGCAGCAATGACCTATGTGGTGGCTGCGCTTTCCTCACTTGCCACACTGGTGTATTACATCATGATTTTTATGGGTGGGAGAAGAAATTAATTCCCTTTTTCTAACCTAAAAAACCCTGCTGCGAATCAATCACAGCAGGGTTTTTTTTGAAAAACATTTGAAATAAATAGCTTGTGGCAACGCTTTTCTGCTAAGGTGTACGACAAATTTACCATGCAATCACAGAAGAAATTACCGTTCAAATGATTATCAATGAATGAACTTAACCGTGGACCACGGTGTCAAGGTTTGTCCAGCTAATGTGCGCTGAAGCATAGCTTCCTATCAAATTACTTACATTTGACTGCGGGAAAAAAACTATAGTGAAAGAAAACAGATTGCTCAAATTCAGGCTGCCCTTTTTCAGTTTATTGATGGCAGTTTATATGCTGGCATTAGCTTTCATACCGTGTGCGGATTTCCATGACACGCCAACTGCCGTTTCAACAATAATAACTGCAACCAATCAAAGCCCTCATGCAGGAACAGATGCTTGTTCCCCTGTTTGTACCTGTTCCTGCTGTTCCTCTTATGCAGCAGTTGCTTCACTTTATCACGGTTCTCTCCCGTGTTATCATGCAATTGAAAATTTCACTTTCCCACATCAGCCATTTATCCGTGGATATGATGATATACATTGGCAACCGCCACGCATTTAAATTATGTAAAATCGCATAGGAGTTCTCAGATCAGCGAAGTGCCATTGATTCAGTTGTCCATGTATAAAATTGAATACAATAAACTTACAGGATAGAAACCGCCGCTGCATTCCTCATTTCAACCATTCCCCTTCTTCATTCAAATAATCAATGTATGATTCATCGCATCGTCACCTTTAGTGTGAAAAACAAACTCATTACCGGCGCTTTGCTCCTGGTATTTACCGCTTGGGGAATTTATTCAACCACGCAACTTTCCATTGATGCATTGCCCGATGTTACGAACAACCAGGTGCTGGTAAATACCTTCAGCCCCAACCTCGCAACGCAGGAGGTAGAGCAGTTCATTACCTATCCGCTCGAACTTGCTTTTAAAAATATTCCTGATGTAGCAGAGTTGCGGAGCATTTCGCGCAGCGGGCTTTCCATCATCACCATCGTATTTAAGGACAATGTGCCCGTATATCTTGCCCGGCAACTGGTAAGTGAAAAAATAAAATTGGCGGAAAGCAATATTCCTTCCGGCTATGGAACACCTGAAATTTCCCCTCCCACCACCGGATTAGGTGAAATATATCAATACACACTAACCTTGCGGTCTGGATTTGAAAATAAATTTACTGCCATGGATTTACGCACCGTGCAGGATTGGATTGTAAAAAGACAATTACTGGGAGTGCCCGGTGTGGTGGACGTAAGCAGCTTTGGTGGTTACTTAAAACAGTATGAAGTTGCAGTTGATCCGAAGAAACTGCTGAGCATGAATATCTCACTCATCGAAGTATTTGATGCGCTGCAAAACAACAATGAAAATACCGGTGGCAGTTATATTGATAAGGGTCCGAATATCTATTTCATCCGTGGCGAAGGACTTCTTCAATCTCTTGATGATATAAGGAGTGTTGTTGTTAAAAATGTAAACGGAATGCCTGTTCATATCCGCGATCTCGCTACAGTTAATTTTGGATATGCTCCCCGTTATGGTGCACTTACACGCAATGGTAAAGGAGAAACAGTTGGTGGTGTGGTGCTGATGATGAAAGGTGCGAATTCCGTTCAGGTTATTAAAGCAGTGAAAGAGCGAATGAGCCAGGTCGAAAAAAGTCTGCCCGAAGGTGTCGCCATTGATGTATTTGTAGATCGCACAAAGCTCATCAACAACACCATCCACACGGTGGAAGACAATTTACTCAAAGGTGCATTGATTGTGATTCTTGTATTGGTACTCTTACTTGGAAACTGGAGAGCCGGTATGATAGTGGCTTCTGTGATTCCTTTATCTATGCTGTTCGCCATTTCCATGATGAATGTTTTTGGTGTGAGCGCGAACCTGATGAGCATGGGCGCCCTGGACTTCGGATTGATAGTGGACGGCGCAGTGATTATTGTAGAAGGAATGATGTATGTGCTGCATCAGAAATTCAGGAATACGCAGATCACGCAACACCAGATGGACTATCATATAATAAAAAGCACTTCCGGCATCATGAACAGTGCAGTGTTCGGTCAGATCATTATCCTTATTGTGTATGTTCCCATTTTTGCACTGATTGGCATTGAAGGTAAGATGTTCCGTCCTATGGCACAGACAGTAAGCTTTGCTATTATCGGAGCTTTGCTGTTGTCGCTTACGTATGTGCCATTAATGTCTTCATTGTTTCTTTCAAAAAGAATAACCGCGAAAGAAAGCTGGTCAGACAAATTCATTCGCAGGTTACAAATCATCTATGCGCCTTTTTTACAAAAAATGTTGCAGTACCGTAAGTCAGTACTACTCGTTTCCTTGCTGCTGCTTACAGGTGCTTTCCTCGTATTTCAACAATTGGGCGGTGAATTTATTCCAGAGCTGGATGAAGGTGATTTTGCCACAAACGTAACCATCCGGCAAGGTTCTAATCTGCAACAATCCGTTTCCGTGAGCACGCAGCTTGAGAGTATACTGCTGAAAAATTTCCCTGAGGTTAATGAAGTAGTGAGCAAAATCGGAACATCGGAAGTGCCCACTGATCCAATGCCGGTTGAATCAGGAGACTTGATTATTGTGATGAAGGACAAAAAAGAATGGACTTCCACACGTGATCATGAATCGATGGTTGAAATGATGAATGAGAAGATGAGCGTGATTCCGGGTATGAATCTTTCCTTTGAACAACCCATTCAAATGCGGTTTAACGAATTGATTGCCGGCGTAAAGTCTGATATCGCGATTAAAATTTTTGGTGAGAACCTCGATCTGCTTTATAAGAAGGGAAATGAAGTGGCAGCGATCATCGGAAAAGTTCAGGGAACCTCAGATATAAAAGTCGAACAGATTGTTGGCATGCCACAATTAGTGGTGAAGTACAATCGCGATCGCATTGCTCAATACGGATTAAACATTGCGATGGTAAACAGGATACTCAATACAGCACTGGCCGGTGGAACAGCAGGTGTGATTTATGAAGGAGAAAAACGCTTCGATCTTGTAGTACGGCTTGCTGATTATCGTGACGCTGATGAAGAAAAGGTAAATAATATTTATGTGCCGCTGCCGGATGGTTCACAAATTCCTTTAGGACAACTCGCAACGGTTTCTTTTCAATCAGCACCGGCCGAAATTTCCCGTGACAACGGGGAACGAAGGATTGTGGTAGAAACCAATGTGCGCGGACGTGACATTCAATCAACAGCTATGGACATTCAAAAACAATTGTCGGATCAGTTAAAATTACCTGCAGGTTATTACCTCGATTACAGTGGCACTTTTAAAAATCTGCAAGAGGCAAAAGGAAGATTGATGATTGCGATTCCCGCAGCGCTCTTCCTGATTTTCTTCTTGTTGTTTATCACTTTTCGTTCGCTCACGGATGCGCTGATTATTTTTTCTGCTATTCCACTCGCAGCGATCGGCGGTGTGGCAGCTCTTTGGTTGTGCAACATGAATTTCAGCATCAGTGCTGGTATTGGATTTATTGCATTGTTTGGTGTGGCAGTATTAAACGGCATTGTGTTGATCAGTTATTTCAACCGCTTAAAACAGGAAGGAGAAATGGATATTACCATAAGAATTCTGAAAGGAACGGCTGCAAGACTTCGGCCTGTGCTGGCCACTGCGGCAGTTGCTTCACTTGGATTTCTGCCCATGGCTCTTAGCAACAGTACCGGAAGCGAAGTTCAAAAACCTTTGGCAACAGTGGTAATTGGCGGACTGATTTCTTCTACGCTGCTTACGTTAGTAGTGTTGCCGGTGTTGTACAGCTTGTTTCATAAAGAAGGCAAGAGGATGTTCCAACCTAAAAATCTCACGTTAGGGTTGATGATGCTGCTGACCCTTCTCTTTCCTTCGAAATTAAGTGCCCAGCAACTAACAACCGCTTCATCATTACTTCCGGAAAAATCAATCACACTGCAACAGGCCATTGAACTCGCGTTGCAACAACAGCCATCGATCAAAGGTGCGCAGTTGGTTGTGCAGCAGCAGGAAGTATTGCGAAAAACAAATTTTACACTCGACCCTTTGAATATCACGTATCAGGGCGGGCAAATCAACAGCAAGGTAAACGACTATAATGTTTCTGCTGCAACAGGCATTCAGTTTCCAACCGTGTATGCCCGCCAGTCTCAATTGCAAAATCAAAACATACAGTTTTCGCAACAGCAATTGAATGTAGCAGTGAGCGAGGTAAAAAAACAAGTGGCCGCTGTTTATTACCAGGTGTTGTATGGAAAAGAAAAAGTACGGTTGCTCTTGCGGCTCGACAGCGTTTACAGAAATTTTTCCGTGTATGCTGATAAGAAATATACTGTGGGTGAAAGCAATCAGTTGGAGAAAATATCCGCACAGGCGCAACTGAAACAAATTCAAATACAGTTGCAGCAGGCACAATCGGATGTAGTTGCCTTTCAAACCCTATTGCAACAATGGACGGGCAGTACTGAAATGCTTGTTCCTTCCGAAACTTCACTCGAAGCATTGCCTCCACCACTTTTAACTGACACTTTCCAACTCGCGTTAAACCCATTGTTACAAGTCCAACAGCAGCAATTAAATGTGCGTGTGGCACAGTGGAAACTGGAGAAAAGCAAGTGGGCTCCTGCATTGCAGGTTGGCGCATTTAATCAGAGTTTAGATAAAGCAGCTCCATTTTGGGGTTACAGTATCGGCACTTCCATTCCAATTTTTAAAACGGGCCAAAGCGGAAGAACACAGGCAGCACAATTGCAGTCGGAAATTGCTATGAATGATGTAGCACAAATGAAATGGTCGTTGAATACCGCGTATGTTAAAGCACTGCAGGAATATGAAAAATACAGCGCGAATCTTCAGTATTATCAAAACGAAGGCTTGAATCTTTCAGATCGTATTTATGCCGTAGCAGACAAAAGTTATCGCGAAGGAGCGATTGATTATGTAGAATATATTCAAAGCCTTCGACAGGTTTACCAGATGCAAAGTGAATACCTGCAAACGTTGAATGACTATAATCAGTCGGTGATTGATATCAACTATCTTCTTAACCATTAACAGAAAAAAAATGAAACCCGTACTTACGAAATACTTCCTTTATACTTTTTATCTTTTGCTTGCATCAACAACTTTTTTTTCCTGCAAACAGAAAGACAATACTGCTTCTGAAAACGCGAAACAGGAAGAACATGCTGCATCAGAAGTTCATTTAACAATCGAACAAACGAAAGCAATTGGTTTGGCAACAGATACAGTTTCGTTTCGCAATTTAAAAACAACACTCAAGGCCAATGGCAAACTGATGTTGCCTCCGCAAAATAAAGCGCAGGTGAGCGTGCTGGTGGGCGGGATTGTGAAAAACATCCTGGTAAATGAAGGGGATTTCGTAAAAAAAGGTGAATCGCTGGCAACTCTTGAAAACCTGGATTTCCTGCAGTTGCAACAGGATTTTCTCGAGAATCAATTGCAATTGCAATTGATGGAGGAAGATTACAGGCGACAAAAATCATTGCAACAGGACAACATCAATTCTTCTAAAAGCCTGCAGCAGGCAGCATCAGGCTACCAGCTTGCTGTAACAAAAGACAAAATTCTTTCAGAGAAATTAAAAGTGTTTGGAATTAATGCTGCAACACTGTCGCCGGGCAACGTGAAAGTACAGTTTAATGTCACGGCTCCCATCAGCGGGTATATAAAAATGATTGATATCAGCATCGGAAAATTTGCAGAACCAAACAAAGTGCTGTTTGATATTGTCGATAATCATTTTCTGCATATCGACCTTACAATTTTTGAGCAGGACATTGCCAAAGTAAAAGCCGGTCAGCGACTTACTTTTTCTATCGTAAACGATCCGCATCATCCGCATTCGGCAACCATCTTCAGCACAAACAAAGCATTCGAAGACAATCAGCAGGCAATTATCGCGCATGCAAAAATCTCTGAAGCTGATGATGATCTTTTGCCGGGAATGTTCATTGAAGCCCGTATTGATGTGGATGATTATCTAGCCATGTCACTGCCTGCTGAAGCTATTGTGAGCAATGGCAACGATCATTTTATATTTGTAGAAGCAGAACAGCATACCTTCAGACAATTGTCCGTTCGAACAGGCACTTCAGATATGGGATTTACAGAAATCATTCCTTTGGAAACGTTTTCAAAGGATGAACAGGTAGTTGTAAAAGGCGCATATTATCTTTTCAGCGAGTTGACCAAAGGAGAGGGAGAGCATCATGATTAAGAAAGGCGACAAATTTTTTTATGAATAAAGCACTCCTGTTTCTTTTCCTGATGCTCATTCTTGGAAACGGAAAAGTTTATGGACAGAAAACGATCCGGTACGATCTATATGTGAACGACACCATTGTAAACTATTCCGGAAAAAAAGCACATGGCATTGCCATCAACGGACAAATTCCTGCACCCACACTTGAATTTACAGAAGGTGACACCGCGGAAATTTTTGTCCATAACGCGATGAATACAACAACATCCATTCACTGGCATGGAATCATTTTACCCAACAACCAGGATGGTGTTCCCTTTCTTACCTCAGCTCCGATTGCCGCACATTCGGTGTATCGTTATTCATTTCCGATTGTGCAAAACGGAACATATTGGTATCATTCGCATACAGCATTGCAGGAACAGTCAGGATTATATGGTGCGTTCATCATTCATAAAAAAGAAAAGGCAATAATTCCTGAGTTCACCGTATTGTTGAGCGACTGGACCAATGAAAAACCACAAGAAGTATTACGCTCGCTGAAAAGCGCCAATGACTGGTATGCAATAAAAAAACATGCAACACAAAATTGGGGTGAAGCAACTCTCAATGGTCATTTCGGAACCAAGGCGAAACAGGAATGGCTGCGCATGCTTGCGATGGATGTTTCCGATGTGTACTACAATCGTTTCCTGGTGAATGGTAAAACAGAACAACAGTTAACATCATTTAAAGCAGGAGACAAAGTGCGGCTTCGTATCATCAATGGATCAGCATCTACTTACTTCTGGATTCAATTTGCAGGAAGCAAACTAAACGTGGTTGCCTCAGATGGAATGGAAGTAGTACCTGTTGATGTTGACAGGATGATTATCGCCGTAGCTGAAACGTATGATGTAATTGTTACCATTCCGGAAAACATGAGCTATCAATTAAAGGCTACGGCTGAGGACCGTACATCCTTCACGGCGCTTTGGATCGGCGATGGAATGAGAATGACTGCACCGGTGCTTCCTGCATTAAAATATTTTGACGGAATGGAAATGATGAATGGTATGATGAATTTTGATGGCAGCATGGATGATATGGGAATGAAAATGAGTGCGCAGAGCATGGATATGAATGTAGTGATGTATCCGGAAATAACAGGTGATGAAAAGGGGGAAGAAAAAAATAAAGTGGTGGAAGAAATGCAGGAAATGCAGCACAGTCATCATACAATGACCGCCGCGTCAGTTAAAGAAATAGTAACCCTGAGTTATACGATGTTGCGTGCTTCCGGAAAAACAACATTGCCCGATGCACCTTTTACAGAATTGCATTTTGAACTTACCGGCAATATGAACCGCTATCAATGGAGCATCAATAACAAAACGATTTCGGAAACAGATAAGATATTGATCCGTAAAGGTGAAAATGTGAGAATCATCATGTATAACAATTCGATGATGCGGCACCCGATGCATTTGCACGGGCAATTTTTCAGGGTGAAAAACGGGCAGGGAGAATATGCGCCATTAAAAAATGTGCTTGACGTAATGCCGATGGAAACAGATACCATAGAATTCGCGGCGCCTTATGAGGGCGACTGGTTTTTCCATTGTCATATTTTGTATCATATGATGAGTGGCATGGGAAGAGTGTTCAGCGTTGGCAGCGATTCGCCCAACATTCAAATTGATACCATCAGGCACGCCAATAGAAAATTTGAACGCGACGACAACATGATTCATTTTCATGCTGCTGTCGCCGCACATACACAAGGCGTTTTTGCAGAAGCGATGTTGATGAATAAGGATTTTGTCTTAGATGGAATGGGCATGGTAAATTATAACGGGGACTATGAGACTGAAATAACGCTCGGCCGTTATTTTGGTCGCATGCAATACTTCAAAACATATATTGGAACTGACATTCGAAAGTTAAATGATGGACACCTCGATGAAGATAATGCAGATAACCGCACCGTTGCCACGTTAGGTATTCAATATCTGCTGCCGTTTTTTCTTCAAACAGATTTGCGTATTGACCATACCGGCAAAGTTCGTTTCCA
Organism: Chitinophagaceae bacterium; assembly: GCA_016717285.1. Taxonomy (NCBI): domain Bacteria; kingdom Pseudomonadati; phylum Bacteroidota; class Chitinophagia; order Chitinophagales; family Chitinophagaceae; species Chitinophagaceae bacterium. Next base: position 491,768 of record JADKFU010000004.1, on the reverse strand, counting down.
AATAAGCAGGCATGATCTTGCACTTACTTCACGGCTTCGCTTCGATGGCATGTGGAATACAGACATGGAATATGAATTAGGACTTCGGTATATACTTACAAAGCGTTGGTCCGCTTCGGCGAACTATGACAGTCATTTTGGAGCAGGGGTTGGCGTCACTTTCACCTACTAAATGTTTCTTATTCTTTTCATCTGCGCATGTATAATTCGTCAAAAGCATATTGCCTTATGACGACTTTCTTTTCCCGATCCATCCAGCAGATTTTTTATTTGCCTCATCCAAGGTCATTAGCTTTGACCGCTCAGCTCTGCGAATCATTGCACGAAAGGCAACAGGATCAATCTCCTCTTCACTCGCAGCCGCGCCAAAAGCAACTAAAAAATTGGAAGTGATGTGGATCTTGCGTTGAAAGAAAAAAGGATGAATTACGATTCAGTAGTGGCCATCAGCTATGAGTTGAATGAAGAAACCTTGATGCCGTATCATTTTAACTTGCTGAACTTTGCAGCCATCACCAATCAGGAATTGCGTGCACACATCAACTGTGTTGGAAAAAAAATTTACTGAGGGTCTGTCGCCCTATTGATGATAAACAACTGTTGCTGTCCATTTTTTGTTTTTCGATGCATCGTGCTCATCTTTCTTCTCTATCGTGAGAAAATATATTCCTTCCGGTACACTCTGATTGAATTTTATTTCTTTCAAAAATAAATTTTTGTTCACCGGCATTTTTTCTTCATATATTTTTTGACCGGTAACATTGCGTATTTCAATCGTTAGTGCTGCTGTTTCTTCCTCATTCAAATCAAGTTGAATAAAAAAACTTTCTTTCGCAGGATTTGGATAAATGCTCAACATTGATTGAACATTTTCTACTTCACTGATGCCTGTCCCAAACTCATCCACCAATCCATCGCAGTCATCATCAATGCCGTTGTTCGGAATTTCTATTGCGCCGGGATTAATGGCAGCATTTAAATCATTGCAATCATCAGGGTTGGAAACATAGCCCGCCGGCTGCACACAACTGATCACTAAATTAATTTCAGGTTGTCCGTATCCGTCATTGTCTGCATCAACGTACCAGGTAAGCGGACCATAAATAGTAGGATCGGCATCATTACAATCCGTGCTGTCACTTACATATCCAACAGGAGCCGAGCATCCGGTAACAGTAACCGCTGCATTTCCATAGCTGTCGTTGTCTGCATCAGCATAATAGACGGTATTGCAATTCGAACTGCCATAGCGCGCGATAAACATATCGGTAGCGCCTGCAAACGTGGTAAGTGTTATGTTACCTAATGTAAGTGTGCTGTTGCCAAATAAACCTGTCACATAAATATTTCCCGCGTCATCAGCTCCACAACCTCTTCCAAAAGTATAATCAGAACTCACTCCGTTGAGTGCCCATTGGGAGGTTCCTGAGGAATTGTATTTCACTACGAAGTAATCGGCATAACCGGTGGTATTGGTAAGATTAATGTTTCCGAAAGCAATATTGGAGGATTGAAAATTGCCTGTGAGGAATACGTTTCCTGCACCATCTACTGATACATCATAACCATAATCATAAGAAATGCCACCTGCTTGTTGCGCCCACAATGCTGTTCCGCTTGGATCGTATTTTACTACATAAATATCATCTCCGCCTGTATTGGTGATGGTGATGCTGCCGAAAGTGAGTTGATAAGAAGAAAAATATCCGGTAACGTAGGCATTGCCATCAGCATCCATTTCCATAGAAAAATTAAAATCATATCCGTTACCGCCTGGGTTTTTTGCCCAGACCAAATTTCCGTTTTGATCATATTTAACAATAAATATATCAAAGCCACCGCTGTTGAAAAGCGTTTGCGTTCCGAAGTTCAGTGTTCCTGAACTAAAATGACCGGTGACCACCACATCTCCCGCAGCATCGGTACCTATTCCAAAAGCTTTGTCGTTGCCTGCGCCGGAAGCATGCCTGGCCCAGATGGCATTTCCGTTGTTGTCGTATTTAGCAATAAAAAAATCTTCAAAATTTGCCTGTGAATTGGCAAGTGTTACCCCGTCAAAACTGATACTGTTAGAAATATAACTGCCGGTGATATAAACATTCCCTGCATCATCCACCGCCACTGCATTGCTCTTGTCTTCATCCGTTCCGATAGCATTCACCGCCCATACTGCATTTCCATCGGCATCATATTTTACCAGGAAAATATCTGCGCTTCCTGAATTGGTGATGGTGCTGCTTCCGAAGGTAACAGTGGAAGACCAGAACTCTCCTGAAACATATACATTTCCCACGTCATCAACTGCAACGGAGTACCCTTCTTCCGCATAATCTCCGCCAGCACTTTTTGCCCATAAAACATTCCCGTTTGTATCCATCTTTACGATGAATAAATCATCACCGCCATTATTGTTGAGCGTGATGCTGCCGAAAGTAATTTGTGGAGCTGAGAAAGTTCCAACCACAATTACATGGCCGTTATTATCAGACACAACCCGCTCACCTCTCACTTCATTAAAAATACCGCCGGCACTTTGTGCCCAAACCCATGTTTCTGTTTGTGCTGTTGCATTTTGCAAAAAAAATAAAATAAGAAAGAATGGGAAGAGCAACAAAAAACGAGACAAGTGAAATGCACATGCATTCCCTAAATTGTTGATCGTATACACAGTATTCTTGTAGAAATCTTGAATTTTCATTTGAATAAGGTTTTTAAGTAAGTGATCTTCAGAGTAGTTTTTATCAGTATGATTTTCCCGGAAGGGATAAATGATTATAGCGCAAAATCAGTTTCCCGCTGATTTTAAATTTACAAAATTGATCTGATCTCTACTATTTATCTATTTCATCTAAACTGACAATAGTAAAGTTGTGAAGCCGCAATCACAAGAAAGTTCCATGCGAAAAATAACTGTCAACAGCGATTAACCCCAGAAGCACAGATAACTAATTGTATAATCAATGCTGATAAATAACAGGCTTAATCCATTGCCTGGTTTTACCAGGGTAATTTTCACTTGAAACTGATACTTCTACAAGATAAATTCCATTGGCAGCATTTTTCCACGGATCGATTTCAGCCAAAAGCACTCCATCTGTAATGGTAAAGATGTGCGAATAAATTTCCTGTCCCATCATGTTTTTTACAGTGATGATTGCATCACACGACAACATTTCTCCAAGGGATATGTCAAGTGAAAATGCATCTTCTGCAGGATTAGGATAGAGTGTAAATATTTCAGGCAAAAGGTCTGTGCCAATCACGCTCTCTTTGCATGAATTGGTCACTTTCGCGCCATCGGATATTTTGTAGCATCCATTCGTTTTAGTTACAATCACTTTATAAGTTCCTTTAGCAGTTGCGGTGTATGTTTTTTTAGTTGCACCGATAATAAGGCTACTGCCCTTCTGCCATTGGTAGGTGAGTTCGGTTCCACTGTTGGCCTGCAATTTTACAGAACCGGTGGAACAAATATTCAGGTCATCGAGCGGAGTGATGGTTGATGCCGGTTTACTCAAAACAGACATGCTCGTTGCAGGTGACGTTGAGATACAATTGAAACTGTTGGATTCCTTCACCTGATAGGTGCCTGCTTTTGCAGTGGTATAAGTATTCTTGGTGGCGCCACTGATAACAGCACTGTTCTTGAGCCATTGATAAGTGATTCCCGAACCGGTATTGGCTGTAAAAACAACATCTGTGCTGGTGCAAACTGAAACGGATCCGACAGGCGTAATGGTCGCTACAATAGCCTGTTCATCAGTTTGCCCGTTACAGTTATCATCGATGCCGTTACAGATGTCAGATGCATTTGGATGAACGGCTGCTCCGCCGGCAGCAGGATTGTCGTTACAATCTGATTTGTCTGTAACATATCCTGCAAGCGAATCAGATGCCTGTGCAATCACTGCCGGATTTCCATAGCCATCCTGGTCGGCATCCTGGTAAAGCAATACCTCATCAATCCAGCCATTGCAGTTGTCATCAATTCCATTCATTAACTCAGGGGCATCAGGATGAATGGTGGCACCACCCATTGCAGCATTATCATTACAGTCTGTATGATCTGCAACGTATCCGGAAGGAGCAACAATTGCCTGGATGGAGACGGATGCATTTCCGAATCCGTCATGATCTGCATCTGCATAATAAGTTGACAGTTCATCAACCAATCCGTCACAATCATCATCGAAGCCATTCGCCAGTTCCGGTACACCCGGATGAATATTTGCCCCACCAGCGGTGGGATTATCATTGCAGTCGCTATTATTCATTACGTAACCCAATGGAATAATTTGTTCCCTTACAAATGATTCCGGGTTTCCAAATCCATCACCATCAGCATCGGCATAGAATTCAGATTCCAGGTTGCAGTTTTGAAGAGCGGGATAAATAGTATCATTGGAAGCATTGCGCAGACTGTCTCTCTTCAGCCTGTATTGTTGAATAACACTGGTATACGCAGGATTGTTGATCAGATTGTTATTCTGATGCGGATCTTCCGTGAGATCAAAAAATTCCTCCGTTACAGAATTGCAATAACTGTATATATAAGCATACTGTTTGGAACGCACCGCTTCCCAGTTGTTTCCATTGGCGGTATAATTCTCCAGAAAAAAATCTTTCCTGTGCACCTGGCCGGTTGCCAATTGATGCAATGACACACCATCCATATTATAGTTGTTGGGAATACCTGCGGCTTCGAGCAACGTGGGAGCAAAATCAATGTTGGCGGCAAACTCATTTTCAATGGTTGTTCCCGGAGCAAACCACGCAGGATAACGGATAAACAGCGGGAGTCTTAATGATTCATCATAGGCAAGCGTTTTCTTCTCAAGATAATGTTCACCTAATAAATATCCATTGTCGCTGGAGAAAATGACAAGTGTATTGTCGAGAGAGTTGCTTGAATCAAGATAATTTAAGATCCTGTTCACGCTGTATTCGGCAGCATGGCAGGTTTCAAAGTAATCACGGATGTTCTGATCAAGCGCTGCTGAATCTCCTTCAAACTCATGATTGGGATATAAATAACCTGGAAAATCTTTATGATAAGTTTCAAAATTATCCGGAAAATTAATGGATGCAAACTGATATAAGCTGTCTTCATTGCTCATGGCCTCATAAGGCAGATGAGGAACCCTGTGAAAAAGAAATAACGCCCAGGGTGCCGCTTCAGGCACTTTGTTCACCAGAAAATCAAGTGCAAGATTGGTATAGATCACTGCATCATGTCCTGTGTAAGTTGTAGTAGTGCCATCATTAAAATGAATGGGTGGATCAAGGTGTTCATCATCATCAGTTACCGCCCAGTAATCGAAACCAACAGGCGTGTCCGGCAGTTTTTTCCCTAAGAGCCATTTGCCCACAAAGCCGGTTGTGTAGCCGGCATCCTGAAGAATGGAGGATACATAAGTAAGGCCGGGTTTAGGCGAAGTGCCATTGTCAAGGGCTCCGTGATGGTGTGCATACAAACCGGTATACATGGAAGCACGGCTGGCAACACATACCGATGTGGTGGCGCCCATGTATTTGAAATTAATTCCTTCATTCGCAATCCTGTTAATAGAAGGTGTATTAAAAAATGCGGGGCCTCCGTTTGGCTGGAACATATCAAACCTTGCATCATCGAGCACTATCACCAGGATGTTTGGTTGTTGCGCTTTTACCATGCTGGTGCTGCATGCGATCAAAATAATGCCGGCAGCGAAAAAAGCAGTCCGGGAAATAAAATGGCAAGTGTTTTTAACAGAGCAGTTGTTCAGGACTGATTTCATGTTCAGCAGTGCTGAATAGCAGTTAGTTAGGGTCATTGAATTAGCAGGGAGTTGGTGTTCGAGTACGGTAGTACGGAATAATGGCAATTTTTGTTGCCTGAATTATAAACAGCTCATTCCACACGTATGAATTAGCTGTTGTGCCGCATTTTTATTTGTTGATGACACACAAAAATTAAAAAGGGCGTTCGCGTTTTGATTGATAGCAGGTCATGGGAAAATCAAAGAGCTCTTTAATTGCCTGCATTAGATTTTACATACATCTGTAATAAATTGAAAACTACACTTGTTATTTTCAATTAAAAAACGAATAGCTGTTACCATGCAATTATAACCTGCCTCACCCATTGCAATTGTGGAGATGGATAATTGTGGGTCATCAGGATTTTTAGCGTATAAATTCCATTTGGAGTTGAAGGTGGTAATGTAACTTCTGCATTCAGTTTTCCATTCGTTAAGGAAATAGTCGTTGCATAAATTACCTGGTTAAGCACATTCGTTACTTTTAATTCGGCTGAAATTTTATCCTGCTCTTTGCTGCCGTCCGTGTATGGTGCCACTGCTAAATTTATTTTAAATATTCCCGGAGCCGGATTCGGATATACACTCAGGGCATCATTGTAATCAACGGCTTCCCCTACAGACTGCCGGCATGATTTAACAACAGACACTGTTGCCGAAACTTTTTTGCATCCATTGTTTTTGGAAACTGTCACTTTATAATTCCCTGCTTCGGTTGCAGTATAATTTTGATTGGTGGCGCCGGCTAATAGGATTCCATCCTTCTTCCATTGGTAGCTTAAGTTATTTCCTCCGTTTGCCTGTAACAAAACAGATCCTGTTGAACAGATGTCAAGATTTCCTGCAGGAGTAATAACGGCATCAGGCTTACTGAGTGTTTTGATTGTAGTTGCCGGTGCAGTTGACAAACAGCTAAACGCATTGGTTTCATTCACCTGGTAGTCACCTTTCTTGCTCGTAGTATAACTATTGCCTGTAGCATTGCTGATGATGGCGCCATCTTTTAACCATTGATAAGAAATTCCGGGAGTAGTATTTGCAGATAAAGTGGCGTCAGTACCTTTGCAAACCTTAACAGTACCCGTTGGTGTAATAGTAGCCGTAAAACTATTTTCATCTGTTATTCCGTTGCAATTATCGTCTATTAGATTACAAATGTCAATTGCGCCGGGATTAATATGAATGTCCTGATCATTACAATCGGAAAAATCACTAACGTAACCTGCAGGTGCAACTGTTGCAAGGGTATCAATCAAAACATTTCCATATCCATCTGCATCCGCATCTGCATAAAATGTTTGTTGTGGTAAGTCCGGAGAAAGTTTCAGAATCCAGTAGTCGCTAAGCCCTTTATTGGCCTGGCTCTTATCGCCATTGTTTCCTGAGTTAGAATGTCCGCCAATTATAAATCCGCCATCAAAAGTTTGCGGAACATCGTGCAATCGTTCGTCTCCATTGCCACCTAAATCTAGATCCCACAGCATATTGCCAAATGCATCGGTTCTGAGCACCCAATAGTCCGTTGCTCCTTTGGTATCCTGCGTTTTATCACCGCTGATACCTGATTCCGACCAACCACCTAATACAAAACCACCATCGCTTGTTTCATAAATAGATTTTCCTTTATCATCTAACAATCCGCCATATCGCTTGTCCCAAAGTTTTAAACCATTCCCGTCTGTTTTCACCAACCAAAAATCATAACCACCCTTGCCGGCAACTGTTACGTCGCCATTCACATCAGATAGTGTATAGCCTCCCAAAATAAATCCACCGTCCTGCGTTTCATCCATTGCATAGAGGTATTCATTATCGTTGCCGCCGAATCGATGGTCCCACAATTTTTGTCCATTCGCATCTGTTTTTATCAACCACATATCTGTAGCACCTTTTCCTGCTTCGCTTACTTCAAAACCGATTGGTGAAATAGTCCATGCTCCTATTATAATATTCCCGCCAGGAGTTTCACGAACAATATTCGCTTGCTCTGCATCTGAGCCACCATAGGAAGCCTCCCACACCAGGTTTCCGCCAGCATTTGTCCTCACCAGCCACAAATCAAAATCGCCATGATTGCTTTGGGTTTTTTCGCCACTTATGCCGGATTTTGATTCTCCGATAAGAAGATATCCTCCATCAGCGGTTTGAAAAGTATTCCGCAATTCATCATCTGCGTCTCCGCCAAAGCGCTTGTCCCAGAGTTTGTTACCCACCGAATCAGTCTTCACAATCCAATAATCCCGGCCACCCCTGCTTACCTGGGTTTGGTCGCCACTCACGGTGGAAGCCGTATGGCCACCTAAAAGATAGCCACCGTCAGTAGTCTGAATCACCGAAAACAATTCTTCCTTCCCGTTTCCGCCATAGCGCTTGTCCCATTGTTTGATGCCAAACGCATCAGTTTTACAAATCCAGTAATCAGTGAATCCCTGCGAGCCCTGTGATTTATCATCACCGATCGGGGAATCGGAGTCACCACCAAGCAGGTATCCCCCGTCAGTAGTTGGAACAACCACAAACAAGTCATCACTTCTGGTACTACCATAACTTCTATCCCATTCCTTAACCGGCGCAACCTGGGCGAATAGATTTGCAGCAATTAAACATTGGAAAAAAAGAAGGACGGTCAGTAATTTTTGGGTATAAATTTTCATAGACAAGAATTAAAGCGGAACAGTATTTAATGAATCGGATCAACAATACAGCAGATCAGATCTTTGCAGGAATCCTCCGGGTTTCATAAATAAAAATAGTCACTTTATTTATTTTATAAGGGAAAAGATTTGGCATCTCCTCCTTGCGGGTACTGCCTTTGGAAGTTATTTTTCATTTGAAAAAATCCGGTCATATTTCATTCCGCAATCAATGAATAACACTTAATATATGATTGCTTACCCCATTATTACTCAGCAGCCGGACCAAATAACAGCCGTTTTCCCAATTGCCAACATCGAAGTGATAACCATCGGAGTCAGCTTTCTCAGCATCAATCATATCGTTATAGACAAGGTGACCAACAAGGTCATAGATGTTTAAATATATTTTATTGAATTCCAGGTTAGAAAAATCAATGTTCACCTCGCCGGAAGCAGGGCAGGGATAAAGCATCCATGAATCGCCCTTTGTCAAATTCGTCTCATTAAATAACTGATCGCGAAATGGAGTATCAATAAGTAAACAGGTCAAGCTGTAGCACATTGCATTATTATAAACATTGGCGGCACTGCTTTTCACCTTCACCAAAAAAGTTCCCACGGTGTTTGTATTGAAATTAATTTGTTCATTCAACAGACCTTTATGTTTTGAATTTGCTATTTCTGCTCCTGAAGCATTCAACAGGTAAAGATTATAATTAGCGGGGAGGTTGGTAAGAACAATACTGATGTTGGGCGACAATGCATTGTTCTCAAAAGAGAAATAATCATTGTCCTTCTTATAACTGATCAGAGCGCTGATTGTAATCGAACCGGTTTCAGCCGGAATAATCAGATGGGCCGCCTGGGATTTCGAGTTGTTGGGTTCATACTTGTCAAAACAACGATCGGCAAACTTTGCTATCATGCAGTCATGAACGGTATCAAGCACGAGGGAGTCACCCTCAACAGGAACAAACGACAATGAATCCTTATACGAACCAACAGTGGCAATGCCCGACAGGCTCGCTGTGTTGCCTGAAATATAAATAAAGTCATCCGCAGTTATCTCCATGCCGTTTCCCCTGTCATAATCCGGGCCACCGTAATAGGTAAACCAATCCAACTGACCCTGATCAAGAAACTTCGCGATAAAAGCATCTTGCTCTCCTGCGTTTTCGGATTGCCATACGCCCGGTGTTCCTAAACCTGTACTATAAGTGGAACCGAATAATAAAACTGAACTGTCAGGCTTAACACGTAAATTAATTCCGTAATCTTCTGCGACTCCTCCAAGATAGGTGCTGTAAATTAATGCGGTTCCTTCTGCGTTCAGCCTGGCAAAAAACACATCGGGCAATGGTATATTATTATAATATCCTGGTGTCCATGCCGGTTGCCATGCATTAAGTGTTGCGATATTATTCTGGCTGGTAGTAAATCCTGTGAAATAAATGCTGCCATCTTCGCCGGTTACCACTTCTCTGCCTTTATCATCACTGCTTCCTCCAAAATAGGTGCCCCATAGCCGACTTCCATTAGCATTAAACTTCACACAAAAAACATCTTCCATTCCTCCACAAACCGGCTGAAAAGATCCTATTGTTGCAATGCCGGTAGTACTTGGCGAAGTGCCTGTCATGATAACGTTGTTGTCTTTATCTACCGTAACAGAATGACCTCTGTCTGCATCTTTGCCACCATAATATGTCGACCAGATCCTTATGCCGCTGCTGTCGAATTTTGCAAGAAATGCATCCATCACCTGTGACTTTTGCGGTTGATAAGAAGTGCTTGTAGCGATCTTGTTTGTGCTCTGTGTCCAGCCGGTGAAATAAATATTTCCACCCTCATCTCCATTTATTGCTGCAATAACATCCGGCTGACTTCCTCCATAATAAGTTGCCCATCTGATAAGTCCGTTGCTGTCCAGTGAAAATAAAAAGCCGTCCTTAACACCGCCGAAAACAGGCTGAAAAGCATTATACACCGGACAATTTGTACTATAGGTAGCACCCGCTGCAAAAATATCCGATGATGCATCGGTATAAATATCAGTAGCATCTTCTGTACTGCTTCCACCGAAGTACGTACACCACATTCTTTGACCTTCAGCATTTAATTTTAAAATAAACGCATCATAGTCAGCGCCGCCATAAACAGACTGATAAGCACCCGAAGTTGTAAAATTAATTTGCGATGCTGTATTGCCAATCACTAACAGATTTCCTTCTGCATCCACCGATAATTCCTGCGGCTTATCTTCTGCATCATTTTCACCATAGTAAGTAGCCCACACAATATCAGGATCAATCACAAGTGCAGCTTCATGATCATATTTTTCAATGTTGAAAGAAACCAAATTTTCCTTCACTTGAAAGGAAGCGTTTACCGGAAGATTCTTATCAACCTGATAAGCAAATAAATTTTCTTCCCGCACTTCGCCGAAACTTCCGGGCAAAACAATTGATCCGTTCTTGATTTGAATGCCTTCCGCTGTATTATATTGCGTTCGTATGTTTTTTACATTACCTCCAGCGTGTACAATGTATTCATATCTCGGAGACACTTTGTTGTCAGCAGGAGCAATAAAAACCAAATCGATTTTTGGATAAATATTCCGGTAATAAATCCTGTTAAAATAATGAACCTGCGTTACCGCTTCTGAAATGTTTCCATGGTAATAATTTAAATAATCAGACGATGCGTCCTCCGCAACTATCAGCATGTTTTTCCCAGGATCAATAAATAAAGCATCAAATCGTTGCGTGGTCACTTTGGTCGCCTGCTGATCCGGCAAATATTCACCGGCGTTAAGATTATTGCATCCATTTGATTCTGAAACAACCGGTTGCTTTTCATATTGAAAAAGTTCGTAGCTGAATCCGTTCCTGGTAAGTGTGAGATTGAAATTCTTTCCTGAAAAAACATACAACACGTCGGGACATGCATTGTTAAACTGATTTCTAACCTGTCCTTTATTTTCAACGAATCCATTTACATTATTGCCGGCTTTAGATTTCCATGCAACACCATCCTGCGCATACGATAGTTCTGCTTTTTCGAAAATCATCAGCATAACTGCCATACTTAACAGGATACCATTGCGGAATGTATTGCTTCTTTCCTTTTTCATGACGCAGCATTTTTTTTTGACAACAGCGAAAATTTTATGGAATGGATAAATCATACGGAACTGCTCTTATCAATTGTGCTGATGAGGTGTATTATTTAGCGAAGCGTTCTTTGCCAGAAGTTGACTCCAACAATGTAGTTGAAATTTTTCTCTTATATAGTACTCGTAATAATTTTCAATGGACGTTACTGGATGGTAAGCGCTCAATAAACGCAGTTGTCTGTTGACAATCTAATTGTTGCCCATGTTGTTAATCATGCGTTGACGCAACTTTGGCAGGGTTAGCAACTATTTAATCACAATAAAGTTGCAGCATAGTAACCCTGCCAAAGTTACTTCACAGGTCAGGAGTGTATTTTTCATTTTTAGTTTTTTCATTGATATTCGTTCTTATAAAAAAATAATTTCGTCCCATGAAAATTCTTTGTGTTGGTGAAGCGCTGATTGACATGTTTTGTACAGAGCGATGCGCATCGCTTTCAGCAGGAGAACATTTTATCAAAAAGGCCGGAGGAGCGCCGACGAATGTAGCGGCTGCTATTGCTTCGCTCGGTGGCGAGGTTGATCTTGCGGCTAAAGTGGGAGCAGATCCTTTTGGGAGGCAATTGATACAGGTGATGAAAGAATTCGGTGTTTCCACAAAATGGATGTGGCAGGATGAACAGCATTTCACAACAATGGCCTATGTTTCATTAAACGAACAGGGCGAACGTGATTTTGTTTTTCACCGTGGTGCTGATCGTGAGCTCACATGCAAAGAAGTAGAAGCGATACAACTGGAAGAATATGGCATTGTGCACTTTGGAAGTGCAACAGCGTTCCTCGAAGGTCCGCTGCGTGAGGCCTATCAATCACTCATGAACCGTGCGCTGCGCCAGGATGTATTCATCAGTTTCGATCCCAATTATCGCGATGCGTTGTTTGGAAACAACCAGCCGTCCTTTATTGAACAGTCGCTGAATTTTTTAGCGAATGCCAGCTTCTTTAAGGTGAGTGAAGAAGAGGCCTTGCTCATTACCGGAAAAGCAACCCTGGAAGATGCCGCAGATTATTTCCGGAATAAATCCAAAGCCGTTTTTGCGATCACGATGGGAAGTGCAGGCACGCTCCTCGGTTTTCATAACAACAACATCACGATTCCGAGTTTGGAGGTAAAATGTGTTGACACTACCGGAGCCGGCGATGCTTTTGTAGGTGCGGTATTGTATCAGTTGAGCCGTTTTTCACAAGGCAAGTCACGCGATCTTTCTATAGAGGAATGGAAAAGCATTGTTCAAAAAGCAAACAAAGCCGGTGCCCGTACCTGCGAATCGATGGGTGCCATGGAAGCTTTCAGAAGATTAAGCAGCGAGTTATTAAATTGAATGCGCGGGAATGAACATGATCGAAGCCTGAAATGCGCATCTTGATGCCGCAATCAATTGTACAATAGCGCACCTAAAATTCAAAATTTCCAAATTCCAACTTAACCATGTACATTTGCGACCTGATTGATTAGAGGGGACCAACGTCCCCTCTTTTATTTTCTGTACCTGAACAATGATGAACCTCGAAGAACGGATCAAAGAATTGCTGGATGCACTGCTGCGGGAGAAGGACAGCTATCTCGTGGACCTGAAAGTAAGGAAGGGACAATTGGTGCAGGTTTTTGTAGACCGCGACCCGCACATTACGATTGAGGATTGTGTCTGGATCAGCCGTGGATTGCAAAAGGAACTGGACAAAGAATTTCCTTTTTCAGAACAGCATACGCTGGAAGTGTCATCACCGGGAATGGGTGAACCACTGAAAGTGCTCCGCCAATACAAAAAGTGTGTGGGACGTGAAGTGGAAGTATTGTTGCTTACAGGAATGAAGAAATCAGGCACCTTGCTGTATGCCGATGAAGAAAAGATCATCCTCGAAGAAATCATTGCCAATAAAATGAAAGATCAGGCACCTGTACAAACAGAGATTCCTTTTTTGAATATCAAATCAACCAACGTAGTGATCAAATTTTAATTTCTTAAACCGATTACCATGAACAGCCAAGGATTAGTTGAGTCATTCTCAGAATTTAAAGATTTCAAAAACATCGATCGTCCCACCATGATGAAGGTGCTGGAGGATGTGTTTCGCACGCTGCTGCGGAAAAAATACGGCACCGACGATAACTTCGACGTGATCGTAAATACCGAAAAGGGAGATCTTGAAATATGGCGCCACCGTACGATTGTGGAGGATGGCACCGTAGAAGATCCCAATGTGCAGATCGCACTCAGCGAAGCGGTTAAACTGGAGCCTGATTATTCTGTGGGGGAAGACACCATTGAAGAAATCACCTTTGAGTCATTTGGCCGCCGCGCCATTCTTACTGCCAAGCAAACGCTGGCCTCAAGGGTATCTGAACTGGAAAAGGAAGAACTCTATAAAAAATACCAGGATCGCGTAGGTGAAATTATCACCGGCGAAGTGTACCAGGTCTGGAAAAAAGAAACACTGTTGCTGGATGATGAGGGCAATGAGCTGGTGCTTTCGAAAAATGAACAGATTCCTTCTGACTTTTTCAAAAAAGGAGATAATGTTCGCGCAGTGGTGAAAGGAGTTGATATGAAGAATAACACTCCGTTGGTTATGCTATCGCGAAGCGACAATGCATTTCTTGCCAAACTTTTGGAACAGGAGGTGCCTGAAATTTTCGATGGATTGATCATGATCAAACGCATTGCGCGCGAACCCGGCGAACGTGCCAAGGTAGCGGTGGAATCATACGATGATCGTATTGATCCTGTTGGCGCCTGTGTCGGAATGAAAGGGTCACGTATACACGGCATTGTGCGCGAACTGCACAATGAAAATATTGACATCATCAATTACACCAACAATACACAACTGTTTATCACCCGTGCATTAACACCATCAAAGATTTCATCAATGGAGATTGATGAGGAAAACAAACGCGCTTATGTGTACCTGAAACCCGACCAGGTTTCATTGGCCATTGGCAAAGGAGGTTTGAATATTAAACTTGCGAGCAGAATCACCGGTTATAACATTGATGTATTCCGTGATGTACAGGACGAAGAGTATGATATTGACCTCGATGAATTTTCAGATGAAATCGATGGCTGGATCATCGATACTTTGAAAGGCATCGGTTGTGATACAGCGAAGAGTGTGCTTGAGCTGAGTCGTGATGAATTGGTGCGCCGCAGCGATCTTGAAGAAGAAACAATCAATGAGCTGCTTCGGATTTTACGTTCGGAGTTTGATCAGGAAGGGAAGAAGTAATAGTGAGTCGTGAATAAGGTAACTTTATTATAGCAGGATAGCAGTAGCATTTAACCCGTGCAAAGTGGTTTTTTAATTCGATCTTTGCCAACTAAATTTTGAGAGGAACAGCAACATAAATGGCTGAAGTAACAACATCAGAAGTACGCATACAGGCCGTAGCCAAAGAACTGAACGTTAGTTGGACGCATCTCATTGAGCACCTTCAGAAAAAAGGTTTTGCGGTGGACAGTAAACCCACCATTAAAATCAGTAAGGAGATGCACAATCTTCTCTTGAAAGATTTTTCGCAGGATCGTGCCGATAAATTACAGGCCGATAAGATCAGCCTGGGCTCAAAGATCTTTGAAAAAGAGAAAGAGAAGGAAGCGATTGCTACTGCGAAGAAAAAACCGGAATCAGAAATCGAAGTACTTGTCAAAAATCTGCCTCCAGCCGGATCTCCCCCAGCCGTTGAAAAAAAGACGCCGGTTCAGGAAGTGGCAGAGGTTGTTGAAGCTCCGGTTAAGAAAGTGGCAGAACCGGTAGCAGAAAAAGAGGTGGTAGAAGTTTCTAAAATGGTGGTGGAACAGCTCGAAGGTCCTAAAGTTGTTGGCACCATCGACCTTGATAAGTTAGATCAGAAGACGAAACCGGAAAAGAAAAAGGCAGCTAAGAAAGGAAAGGAGAAAGAGACAACTGTTGAAGAAAAGGTTGCCGAAATTCCTGTTAAGGAAGAACAACCCTTGCAGGAAGTGAATGCGATTGAAAAAACCCCGGAAGAAATTTCCACTCCCGTAGCTGAAGCACCACCGGAAACACCCACTGTTGAGCCACCTGTAAAAGCAGATGCTCCAATATCAGAAGTAAGAAAAACAGAATACGGAAAGCTGGATGGTCCAAAGGTGATCGGCAAGCTGGACCTTGATGCTATCAAAAGCAAACCGGTTGATTATTCCGATATTATTAAAGCAGGTAAAGAAAAACGCAAACGTAAACGCATTTATACTTCCGATAAACCGGATACTGCCGCAAAACCAGGCACCTCACAAACGCCGCAAGCTCCGCGCGCTGATCGTCCGATGATAAAGCGCGACGATCGCAGCAGGCCACCATTGCGCCGCGACGTAGGCAAGAGAACGCCGCTCGCTCCCAATGAACCGCAGGAAGTCTCCACCAAAGAAATACAGGAAAAGATACGCGAAACTATGGCCCGCCTCAGCGGGACCACTAAGGGAAAAAGCGCGAAGGCAAAATACCGCCGTTTAAAAAGAGAAGAAGCCTCCACAGGAACAGAAGACGTGGTGGATGGAAAGAAAATCATTCATGTTACCGAGTTCATACCGGTTGCGGAATTAGCCAACTTGTTGAATGTTCCGGTTACGGAAGTGATCAAAACCTGTCTGAATCTTGGTATCATCGTTTCCATCAATCAGCGCCTTGACGCTGAAATTATTGAATTGGTATCTCATGAATTCGGAGCTGATGTACAGTTTATCAGTGTAGAAGAACAGGATGAGTTTGATGAAGAGGAAGAAGATGATCCTGAAGATCTGAAACCACGCGCACCTATTGTAACTATCATGGGTCACGTTGATCATGGCAAAACTTCACTGCTCGATTATATCCGCCAAACGAATGTGGTGGCGGGTGAAAAAGGAGGCATCACCCAACACATTGGTGCGTATGAAGTAATTCTTCCAAACGAAAAACGCATCACATTTCTCGATACACCCGGTCACGAAGCATTTACCGCCATGCGGGCACGTGGTGCCAAAATCACTGACGTTGCGGTAATTGTAATTTCTGCTGATGACAGCGTGATGCCGCAAACAAAAGAAGCCATCAGCCATGCGCAGGCTGCCGGTGTACCGATGATTTTTGCTTTCAATAAAATGGATAAGCCGGGCGCTAATGCAGAAAAGATCCGCGAGCAACTGGCAGGCATGAATATTCTCGTGGAAGAGTGGGGTGGTAAATTCCAGTCACAGGAAATATCAGCTAAGCAAGGAACAGGTGTAGAGAGCTTGTTGGAAAAAATCCTGCTGGAAGCAGAATTGCTCGATGTGAAAGCCAATCCTGATAAGTTTTCTATCGGAACTGTAATCGAAGCAACTTTAGATAAAGGACGTGGTTATGTTGCTACGCTGCTCGTACAGGAAGGAACCTTAAATACGGGTGACCTGATTGTTGCAGGCAGTCACTTCGGAAAAATTAAAGCCATGTTCAATGAACGTGGACAAAAAATGAAAACTGCCGGACCGTCTGCGCCGGTTTTAGTACTCGGTCTTGATGGCGCGCCGCAGGCCGGAGAAAAGTTCAAGGAGTTTGATGACGAACAGGAAGCCAAACAAGCTGCATACAAACGCCAGCAGATTTTACGCGAACAAGGTATCCGTACCAAGAAGCATATTACATTGGATGAAATTGGTCGTCGGCTTGCTTTGGGTAATTTCAAAGAACTGAACGTGATTGTGAAGGCTGACTTTGACGGTTCTGTGGAAGCACTTACTGATTCATTGCAAAAATTATCTACCGCGGAAATTGTGGTGAACGTGGTTCATAAAGCCGTGGGACAAATCACAGAATCTGATGTATTGCTTGCATCTGCATCTGATGCGATCATCATCGGCTTCCAGGTACGTCCTTCAATCAGCGCACGCAAGATTGCCGAGAAAGAAAATATTGAAATACGTTTATACTCTATCATCTACGACGCTATTGATGAATTGAAAAGCGCCATGGAAGGTATGCTTGAACCGAAGATTGAAGAAAAAATCGTCGGCAATGCGGAAGTGCGAGATGTATTCAAAGTTACCAAGGTGGGAACAGTGGCGGGTTGCTTTATGACGGAAGGAAAAATCACACGACACACGAAGGTGCGCCTCATCCGCGATGGTATTGTTGTCTACTCCGGCGAACTGGCTTCACTCAAGCGTTTCAAAGATGATGTGAAAGATGTAACCAGCGGGCAGGAATGTGGTATTGCTATCAAGAACTTCAATGATATTAAAGCCGGTGACGTAATCGAAGGATATGAAGAGACAGAAGTTAAGCGGACACTATAAAGGGTTTGAAGGGATTATGTTGTTTATAATGTTTAGGCTGACTTGCTCTAAAAAAGTGGTTTAAGAGTTTGGATGGTTTATGATGTTTAGATTGTTTGGATAGGCTCGTTCGGTTTATAATTGTCTCAACAATTATTTAGCCCTCCATTGCGGATCATTCCGGAGGAAACGTCTTTGATTTCTTCATTTCATTCGATCATAAAATCAGTGTTATCAGCGTTCCATTTTCGATTGAACGCCTGTTACAATGATCATGAGGATTTCCTCAGATCTTTTTTTATCATAAAGATCAGCGTGCTATCATTTGCGCATGCCTGTTATTCAATACTTATCCCGTAATTTTCCTTTTTATACTAACACGAGGTTCAATGCAACACTTCAACTACATTATCATCGGCGGTGGCATGACGGCTGATGCTGCGGCCAAAGGAATCCGCGAAAGAGATGCACATGGCACAATTGCGATTATCAGCAAAGAAGATCATCCGCCATACAACCGGCCGCCGTTAACCAAAGGTTTATGGAAAGGAGATCATGAAGACAGCATCTGGAGAAAAACGAATGACCAAAATGTCACCATCCTGCTTTCACACGAAGCTGCTTCAGTTAACGCACCGGAAAAAACAGTTACCGATCATGCAGGCAATGTTTATGCGTATGATAAATTGTTGCTTGCTACCGGAAGCATAGTCAACCATTTACCTTTTGATATTACGGGCATCATCTATTATAGAACATTGGATGATTACACTATGCTGCGTGCATTATCGATTAAGTCGGATAATATACTCGTGATTGGGGGCGGATTCATTGGTTCAGAGATCGCAGCGGCACTTGCGATGAATGGAAAAAAAGTGACGATGATTTTTCCGGACGCAGCCATTGGTGCAAGGGTTTATCCTGCTGCGCTGGCTTCTTTTCTTAATTCCTATTATGAATCGAAAGGCGTTGCGTTAATCACCAATGATGAAGTAGTTGCGATTGAAAAGAAACTGGCCACTTATTTCGTGCAAACAAAAAGCGGAAAGACGATAAAGGCAGATGTAATTATAGCAGGTATTGGAGTGAAGCCCGATTCTTCATTAGCGTCGTTAGCGTCATTGAAAGTGGAAAACGGAATTATTGTTGATGAGCATTTGCGAACGGACGATACAAATATTTTCGCGGCCGGTGATGTAGCTAACTTTTTTTCACCTGCACTTGAAAAGCGAATACGCGTTGAACATGAAGACAACGCAAACATGATGGGAGCGATGGCGGGAAGAAACATGGCCGGCGCAAATGACAAATATGATTATCTGCCTTTCTTCTATTCCGATCTTTTCGATTTGGGTTATGAAGCAGTTGGTGAACTGAATGCCACCTATGATATTGTAGAAGATTGGAAAGAAGAGTTTAAAGAAGGGGTGATTTATTATCTACAGCAGGGACGTGTTCGCGGTGTATTGTTGTGGAACACCTGGGGACAACTTGATCATGCAAGAGCTTTGATTCAGGAAGAAGGTCCGTTTGATGAATTGAAGCTGAAGGGAAGACTGCCGAAAGTATAATTTAGTCCGCATCATAAAATCAGGCAAGGAAACATACAGGGATTTATTTTACGAAGAAAGCGGAACCAATCTGTTACGACTAATTCCGCTTTCACAATTCAAGAAACCGTAGCTTCCTGTCTTGTGCTGATCTTCGAACCCGTGCTTCATCTTGCGATGTTGCTTCTTCTTCTCTTGCGATCTGAAGGCCATCTATTGCTAAACGACCGGATGTTTTAATCAACAGATCAAACATACATCACGCAACATTCCTTTTGCAAATTTTTGTACATGTTGTTTTACACAAATTTTAAACACCGTTTATGAACAATTGTGGGTAACGTGAATTCTTTCCGAACTGTTTTACAGTAGCTGACTTGTATAGACTATATCAATCGCTGTTATTCAATGATCACTTTCTTCAACAGCACATCTGCATCAATAGTAACTTTGAGAAAATAAAAACCCGCACTCAATCCATCACGCTGTAGTTGTACTGTATGTGTTCCGGCAATCATCTTATCATTAAATATGTTCTGCAGTTTACTTCCCGTGGCGTCATACAATGCAATCATTACGTTTGCATCCTGCGGTATTGAAATCGAAATGATAGCGGAGGTTACAAGTGGATTGGGATAGACCTGCACATCACTTGACTCTTTATTGTTTGCAGACGAACTTGTTTTGCAACCTGAATACACAACAACTGGTTTCGAAGTATTAGAACATCCGAAGCTGTTAGTTACTTTCACTTTGTATTCACCTTCCTGAGTAGCATGAAATATTTGCGCGGTTGCGCCCGTGATATTTGCTCCATTGAGTTTCCATTGATAGGTTAAGTTGTTTACTGTTCCGCCCTGCAGGTTAACGTATCCGGCAGTGCAAATGTCAAGGTCCCCTAATGCTGTGATCTTTGCTTTCGGAGATGGATTTACAGTGACTTTAAAAGGTGAACAATTCTCTGAAAGGGCACAGCCTCCTTCGCCGGTAACAAAATAGGTAGTAGTAACATCAGGCGTTACAGAGATAGAAGTTCCGCTGCCTGCTGTTGTTTCACCACAACTACCGGTATACCAATTCCAACCTGCAGCATCGTTGAGTGCGCCTTCCACTTTGAGTGTGGTACTGTTACCTTTGCAAACAGGGTTAGATGATGCAGACAATGAAGTAATCACCGGAGAAATACATCCGGACGAGAAGTAAACAGACGAAGTATAACCTGATGAATCCGTTTTAGCTGCATTGCAATATTTTTGCAACTGTACTTCATATAGTGTATTTGATACATTATTCGTAAGCTTTTTATAAGTCACTGAGGCGGCAACTGAAACATATATCCAGTCAGAAGTGCCCACCGGTCTTTTCCGGATACGGAAACTGAATGCATTCGCATTTTCGCTCCAGTGAAGAATGGCTGAACCTGCAGTAATATCAGTGAGATAAAGGAAAAGCGGCAACGGACACTGCCCACTGCCTGTACTCAGCTCCGGAGCAAAATCCCAGAAATCTTTTTCAGAAGTCATAGCACTGCGACCGGTACCAATATATCCTTTGCCTGTTATAGAGAAAGCAACAGCGTTGACGCGGGCACTGCCGCCGAAATCAATTTGTTGTTTCCAGGTATTTGATTGCGGGTCATACTCCCATATGTCTTTACAATAGCCAGCCGTTCCATAACCTGTTCCGATGTATCCATTGATGATGGTAAAGCCAACAGCTCCATAACGTGCAGTTCCTTCGAAGTCTGCTTTCTTCATCCATGTATCATTCGCGGTGTCATACTCCCAGAAATCCTTTTTGTAAGTTGACCCTTCGAGCCCTGTGCCTGCATAACCTTTGCCGTTCTTAGAAAATGCTGCTGCCGAATATCTTGCACTGCCACCGAAATCAGCTTTCTGTATCCAGCTATCAGTGAGCGGATCATATTGCCAGAAATCTTTTTTTAAAGCGGCACCATCAGAACCGGTACCAATATATCCTTTACCCTCGGCAGAAAAACCAAAAGCTGCTCCGCGTGCGGTTCCACCGAAGTCAGCTTTCTGTATCCATTTATTAAATGCCGGATCATATTCCCAGAAATCTTTTCTGAAAACATTATCGGAGCCGGTGCCGATGTAGCCTTTGCTTCCGATGGAAAAGCCAACAGCAAGATGTCTTGCGGCGCCACCGAAATCTGCTTTCTGCGTCCACGTATCAGCAGCGGGATCATATTCCCAGAAATCATTGAAATAGTGTTCTGCTCCATCATACAGATAACCGGTGCCGAGATAGCCTTTGTTATTGATGGAAAAAGCAACCGCGCCGAGTCTTGCTGTTCCACCTAAATTATTTTTTTGGTTGGATGTGTTTTGTCCTGGTGCTGCAAAGGTGGTGAGTACGATCAAAAATGTAAATGGAAATTTCATGTGGATGTTTTGTGAGGTGATTAAATTGACGTGCCATGGAATGGTGTTTTTGATGGCGCAATTTTTCTTCACAAAAGTCCGATTGTTACAAGGCGAAGTCAATCCCATAATAGTGGACATAGGGTTGTTCCTTTGAGTAGGGTGTTCATTGCAAAAAATGAGGTGCCAGTATTTCCTGACACAAATTTCACAGTAACATAAAATTTAAGTCATTCACCATTTTTAATATTTGAGCTGATGCTTTCCTCCACTTGATTAATGCTACCGAAAATTTTCACATTTACTTAGTTTGACTTCTTTGTGAATGCCGATTCAAAGCATATAAATTTTGATAGAGGAATTTCTTTTACCAATAACAATTTCGATATTGCCCATTACAAACTCAAAATGCCGCCAGCCGAAACAATTATTCCCGTTCTTACACTTGACCTCATTCAGACACTTGCCATCGCAAGCATCATGTATTTTCTGGGGATGCAGCTCCGGAAAAATATCCGCATGCTCGAACGGTTGAATATTCCTTCCGCGGTAATTGGCGGATTGCTTTTCGCCGCAGTCAATCTTTTTCTTCACGACAGGTATTTGAATCTGAAGTTTGATACTTCGATGCAATCACTGTGCATGGTGCTCTTCTTCACCACCATTGGTATCAGTGCGAGTCTTCCGCTTTTGAAAAAGGGAGGCATGCAGGTGGTAATTTTTCTTTTGATGGCCACCGCTTTTTGTTTCCTGCAGAATTTTGCGGGGATGGGAATTGCCGCGCTGTTTGGTGTGAATCCTTTGTTGGGTGTAATTGCAGGATCAGTAACATTAGTCGGTGGTCCGGCAACAGGACTTGCCTTTGCGCCCGTGTTTGAAAAGGCCGGCGTAACCGGTGCATCAACGCTGGCCATTACCGCAGCTACCATTGGAATTGTATGCGGTGGCATTATAGGTGGCCCTGTGGGAACATACCTGATCAGGCGATTTAAGCTGAAAGCGCCAAAGAATACTTCAGCAGGTGAGCTTAAAGAAGAAGTTACGGATACACCACATACCGTAACGATTGATACTGAGCGCGAGGATTCCGGTTTTGTATTAACCATCATGATCGCGGCATTTGCCATGGGCTTGGGAAGCATTGTGAGCTATTATTTCCAATCTCTTGGCTGGACATTGCCAGCATATATCGGAGCCATGATCATTGGTGCTGTTCTGCGCAATATTGATGACAATACGAAGTGGTTTAAAATCAGTCAGCCCGTAATGGATTTTATCGGCAGCATCGCGCTGAATATTTTTCTGGTGGTGGCATTAATGGATCTTAAGCTCTGGGAGCTTGTGCATCTTGCCGTTCCGCTGGCAGCTATTCTGCTCGCGCAGGTGCTGGTGGTTGTTTTGTTCGCGTTAACGATATCCTTCCGTTTGATGGGCAAAGACTACGAGTCAGCCGTGATGGCCGGCGGATTCATTGGATTCGTGCTTGGCACAACAGCCAATGCAGTGGCCAATATGCGTACACTTGTTCATAAATATGGTGCTGCGCCAAGGGCCTTCCTGGTGGTTCCTATGGTCGGCGCATTTTTTATTGATTTCACCAATGCCATCATTATTACTTTCTTTTTGAATTGGGTGAAATAACTGTCAGAAGGCAAATGTATCGACATGAGGAGAACAATTTTCATTCGCCTCTAACAGGTAAGAATTCTGCCCATAAAATATTAAGAATTGTTTAACTAATCCTATAGCTTTATGCCTTGATTTTTTGCTTCTTTTGCGCCCGAAGGTTTCACTTCAATCATAAGTTACTTCTTTCCTCATTCCTAATTTTTTCACCATGAACAAAGCTTTCCACGCTCCGGTAATCCAAACAACCAAACTTAATCGCCAGACTTTCGGGTTTAACTTCCTGCTAAGAATTGCTGCCATACTGCTTTTACTGCTTTACAGCTTACCAGGGTTGTCGCAATTATCATATACCAGCGGCGTGTATTCGCAAGATTTTAATGGGTTGCCAAGTACAGGTACATTTTCGTTTACTGGTCTGGGACCTATTGATATTACCGCATCTCCATTAAATGTGAGTAGTATGACTGGTTGGCAATTTGCTAGAATTGCACCTTTGAGTGGCAATGCAAACTTCCTCGTGAATAATGGAAGCCTAGGCACCGGAGCTGCTTATAGTTATGGAACAACATCAGCCTCAGATCGTGCATTAGGGTCATTGGCATCAAGTTCCTCAACTTCGGCGGTTGGTTTAGTATTGACCAATAATTCAGGTACGGCCATTGGTTCTTTCACAATCTCTTTTAAAGGTGAGCAATGGAGGAATGGTGGAAGTAATAATGTAAATACGCTTCTTTTCGGATATAAATTTGGCGGGAATATTTCAGGTTCCGGGTTTACTGCGGAACCTCTTCTTGATTTTGCTTCTTTAAAAACATCAACTACTGCAGCTACACTGGATGGAAACGGAGCCGGCAACTTTATTACCATTACAGCCACAGTATCTAATATCGTTTGGCCGGCAGGTTCTACCATGGTTATCAGATGGGCGGATGTAGATAACACCGGAGCAGATGACGGACTAGCCATCGATGATTTCACTTTCCAGGGATTTCCCGCACCTCCAACTGTTTCTGTAGTTACCACTTCATTTACTAATAATTTCGGAAGTGTGTTTGTCGGAAGCAGCAGTGCCTCTTCTACTTTTTCTGTTTCAGGGGCTAATCTCACAGACAGCCTTATTATTACGCCACCTGCCGGCTTTGAAATAAGAACCGGGGCGAATCCATTTTCAACCAGTCATATTGCACTTGCACATACTGGCGGCACCGTAGCGTCCACTAATATTGATGTTCGTTTCACCCCAACTTCAGCCATTGGCTTCAATGGCAATATTTTGTGTGCCAGCACCGGTGCGACCACGCAATTTATACCAGTTAGCGGAACAGGGCTGGCCAGCGACTTTCCAACGAAATTGGTAATAACCAGTGTGAACGGCGGCGTTGATGCAGAGGCAACTTATCCGTTCAGTGTGGTGGTGCAGGCACAGGATAATTTGAATGTTGCTCAGAATGTTACCGCAAATACGGTGGTCACACTTTCATTAATAACAGGTGCAGGAACACTCGGTGGAACTCTTACCGATTCAATACTTGCGGGCACCAACAGCGTAACCTTTACCAATGTTACCTATAGCCAGGAAGAAACGCCGGTGGTTATCAGGGCTACAAGAACCAAGGGTGATACACTTGCCTTCGGAAACAGTGCGCCCTTCAACGTGCTCGCAAAAGCTACCTCGTTGAGATTTGTTGGCGTTCCAGGTTCAGGTGTTACCAATACAAACCTGACAACATTTACAGTAGAAGCAAGAAGGCCGGACAATTCCGTTGATAACCTGTTTACCGATACAGTTACCCTTTCGCTTTTCAGTGGAACTGGAATATTGAGTGGCACATTGAAGAAAAAAGCGGTTGCGGGAATTGCTTCCTTTTCAGATATAAAAATTGATCAGCCGGGCTATTTTGTTTTGCAGGCAACTGCTCCGGGTGTCAGTTTTGACCTAAGCATCAGCATTTATATCAGTATTCCGGCTGTATTTACGGAGCTGGTGATGCCCAAATATTTTGGCAGCAAATCGGCGGGCGGAACCAATGATACCCGTACGCCTTTTGCCGTTTGTTTCAGCATAGATAATCTTGTTCCTTCCACAAGCTACGACCTGAAAGTGGGCCTCGGCGTAACGAATGGTGCAACGCCTGATGCCAATACCAGTTATGGTGCCGGTAACAACTGGAATCAAAATGCCTTCAATGCAAACGATCTCAAAAATTATTTCACCACGGATGCTTCAGGAAGCAGCGGACCGGTTTGGGTATATGTGGAACCTACCGGGAATGCGAGCAGGTTTGATGCCGGACAGACACACAACATCAGGGTCGGATATGTTATAAATGGCAACGGTTTCCCGCCTAACACACCGAACTTTGTGGGATCAAAGTTGATGACAGCACTGGATATTGCAACTACTGCGAGAACGGTTTCCACTGCTGATGACGGTGCTTTTCTGAAAGGTTCTGCCAATGCATGCGTAAGCGGTAAGTATGTTTTGATTTATGATAACACAGCAGGAAGTGGTGACCCGTTATTTTCTTACATGGCCCGCACCGCTATACCAACGCAGCCAACACAATCGCAATTACCAGTTTCCATTAATGATATTTATATGCAGTCGGGAACTTCCGCGGTCGGAGATTTTCCTGCAGTAATTCCTATTGGAGCAAACAATGCGAATGGTGTAAGAAGAATTGAAGCACGATATGCCAATAATACAATTGCTTCGTTTGACACGAGCTCCACCGGTAACTGGAATGCAGGTGGAAACACCACTACCATTACGCGACGGAGTGTTGCCACCATTAGCAATAGCAGTGCAACTTTAAATACCATTAAAGTTTCCGCGAGCCATACGGATGTTACCTGTATGGGTTCTGATGGTGGTGCCAATGGAACAGCGACGGCTGTGGCCATCAGCACTGCAAATCCTGTTTCTTATTCTTGGAATTCAGATCCCGTTCAATCAACTGAGATTGCAACAGGACTTCCTGCCGGCAGCTATACTGTAACGGCCACTGATAATAATACCTGTACCGCAACTGCAAATGTTACCATTATTAAACCAACTCTTTCATCTTCCTATACAGCAACAACATGCGATAGCTTGTCACTACCCTGGGGTGGATCAGTTACAGTATCCGGTGCTTATATCCATACTTATATTAATGGTTTAGGTTGTGACAGTGTTGTAACCGCGAATGTTACCATCCACTATTCAAGTACTCCAACTTCCTACAATGCAACAGCTTGTGATAGTTACACATTGCCGTGGGGTGGAGTTGTAACAGTTAGCGGATCGTACAGTCATACTTATACCAATCCCGCAGGTTGCGACAGTATCGTAACGGCAAATCTTACTGTTAACACCAGTTCAGTTTATTATGCAGACGTTGACGGTGATGGCTATGGCGCAGGTGCTGAGATACATGCCTGCGGTCAACCTGCAAACACATCAACTTTCAATACAGATTGTAATGATACCGTATTCGCGATCAATCCGGGAGTGGCAGAAATTTGCGGTAACGGAATCGACGACAACTGTAACACTCAGGTTGATGAAGATTGTGCATCAGGTGTTGGGTTTGATGTTACTTTATTCATTCAGGGTTACATGGATGAGTTTAATCCGGGCTTCATGAAATCAGTTTTGCAGAATGAAATCGGAAGTTCTGATCCTTCTGAAGTGGATACCATCACCATTATTCTTCATGATGAAGTAACACTTGAACCTGTTGATACTTTCAAAGGATTGCTGCATACTGATGGCCTCATCAGTTGTGCGTTCGATAATGCTTCAGGAAGTGGTTCTTACTACATTTCTGTTCATTATAGGAACACGCTCGAAACCTGGAGTGCGGCGGCTGTTCCCATGAGTCTTGGTCATTATTATTTCAGCGCTGATGTTACACAGGCATTTCCTGATCCGTTTAACCCTAATCCTCAAATGGCATTTGTTGCCGGTGTTTGGGCGATATACAGTGGAGATGTAGATCAGAATGGTTCGATAGATGGCGGCGATTTCAATGCGATGGAACCGGACGTTACCTTTCCAAACTTTGGATATAATGTATCTGACATTACCGGCGATGGCATCCCTGACGGTCAGGATTACAATTTACTTGAGCCTAATGTAAGCTTTGGATTATTTGTAGCGCGTCCTTAAATTTTGTTGGTGGAGGAATGAAATAAAAAAACCACTTCATGTGCTAACCCTCGTTCTTCGGAACGGGGGTTTTGTTTTTGTTGCGTTTTTCTTCCTGTATTTTTTTGATTGATCGTTTCCTCCGGTGGAGATAATAGCTCACTATAAAAAGCACTCCAACGATAATAAATGGCAGGTTGATCATGGCCACTATACCCAAACTGGTTCCAACGGAATGATTCAAGTTGAAATTATGCGTGTAGATAAATGGCGACAACGCAAGGCCGATCAGCAGAAAAATAAGGCCACCGGTGAGTTCTTTTTTCAAGGTAAAAATATAAAGTGACAGCAATACAAAAGATGGAATCAGATGCATCATGAAAGATTTAAGCTGTTGGATGAATGTAAGTGCAGGATCAAAAGCATCCAATGCAAACATGCTGATGAAGAGTATGGCAATCAAACAAATTATGCTGGCAATCCAGTGAATGGCTGTTGCACCTGTTGAGTTGTTGCGTATAGTTTCCATTCTATTTTGATTATTTTGAATAATTGAATCAGGATACGAAAAATAGCAGGGAATTATTTTAATTACAATGATACTGGTCAGTTGGCCAACCATAAAAAGTGAAATTTTTTTGTTAAACATATGATAGCAGGTGCCGGGAAAATGCGGATAGATAAATGGTTGTGGGCAGTGCGACTTTTTAAGACGCGTTCATTGGCTGCTGCTGCCTGCGAGAAAGGGAAAATCCGCATAGATAATATGACGATTAAACCCTCACGGCTTATTCAGAAGGGAGATAAAATCAGTGTAAGAAGTGGTGCTTTCACGTTCCGGTACGAAGTGCTTCAAATGACAGAGAACAGAATGGCGGCAAAAATGGTAGCGGATTTTTGCGGAAACATTACGCCGGAAGAAGAGCTGGAGAAAATAAAATTACATTCTCTTGAAATGCGTGCGCTGCAATATCGTGGTGAAGGAAGACCTACAAAAAAGGACAGGAGAGAACTGGATGACTTTATTAATTCATAAAGTGCATCCGGAAAAATGTTTCCCGTCATAGTCTTCGTAATGCTATTAGATTACCTTCACCGCAAAACCAACCCAAATGAAAATAATTTGCATAATACTCATAGCATTCCTGCTTACAGGATGGCAGCAGGCAAATGCACAGAAACTTTCCATAGAAAAAACCTATGAAATTACAGGAAAAGCCAATCGAGGATACCTGGGAAACATTAACATTGATGAACCTAAAAACCTGCTTGAACTCACTTTTGTTACCAAAGCAAATGACAAACAGGCGAAATTTGAGACGTATCAATTTGATTTGGAATTTAATTTCAAAAACCTTGTAACCGATCAGATTGACTTTGATAAGGCCCATGAAAAATACAGGTGGTTCAAGTACAAGGGCGAGAGTTATGTAGTGGAAGCTGTTTCCGTAGAAAATAACCTGACAGGCACACTCATATTAAAACGGAAGCAGATCAACTATGATTGGAGCTGGTTCTGGGGCGGATATGATAAGGATGTTAAGCTACTCGAAAAACTTAAACCTAAATCAGATGAAGGCAACAAATACTCGCTTATCACGAAAGCGGAAAATGATGCGGATGGATCTGTATTATTAGTAGCAGGTACAAAAACACAAAAGGGAGATGATCCCAATTTGGTGCATAAGAAATACTTAGCCGCTCTTTATAATAACGCTCTGGATCAGGTGCACAAAACAGACTTCGATTTTCAGTACCCGCAAACACTGGTGCAATCGCAACTGGTTTGGAATCCCAACCTTGATTTTGATGCTGACGCTGATGACCTTTCTACCAGTGATCTTGCTTTGTTATTTGCACCTATGGGCGGGCCCGGCATTGGCAAAGCTGCCGACCCTGCGATCAACAATTATACTTTCATTCGTTTCGGAAATGATGCTTCACAGAAGGACAGAATCACCATCAAAAGTCCGAATACCGTTTGGAATATCAACAGCATTGCTACGGTGGACAATAATTATTTCATATTCGGACCATCAAAAGGAGATGATAAATATGTAAATCAGGCAATCACAATAGGTCAGGATCCGGATGAGATGAAATGGGAAAGTTACCAGCTTGCGAAGCTGAGCAATGGGAAAGTGGATTTTGTGAATGCTCCAAGTCTTGATGAGTTTGAATCAAAATTGCAGACACCGCCTTCTCAAAAAAAATCACCTTCCTATAAAGGCAAGAAATTCTATCTCAGCAATTTTGATGTGGATTCAAAAGGAAATATCTTTTTGTTTGGACAGAACTTCACCCTGAAAAGTGATGGATCGCATCAGTACCGTGACTTGTTGTGCTTTCATTTTGCACCTGATGGTTCACTGAAAGCGCAATATGGTTATGACAAGCAGGAAGGAAATAAATTCAGCGAGATGGCACCTGCTTATCAGGAGTTGTTAGAGACTACTGATGGTAACAATATGGATTGGCTGATTGGAGAAGTGGATGGAATGAGAACAGAGAAAGAACTGGGCAATTCTAAATATAAGACGCTCATGTATCCTGTGGTGGCTAAGCTGGATGTGGCAGGAGGAAAGATCGGTGACGCCGCAGTGTTTGGTGTGAGCAAAGAAGGAAAATATTATCTCAACAACAGGTTTCCTTTTCTACCCATTGAATTGAGTACATCAGTTGTGTTTTTCGGAGAATCATCCGGTGGAAAGAAACTGTGGTTTGGAAAAATGTTATTGTAAGAAAACTATGAAACAAATACGCTGTTGAAGAAATTAGCAGCAATTTGTTTTTCGGAGAAATAAAATTCAACGAATAGCTTTTTTTAATCCCTGCAAAACAAGGTGGTTTTGCAGGGATTTTTATTTTAGAAGTTGACAATATTTTACTACGGAAGAAGTGCTCATCACTCCTGTAAAAATCACTTCACTTATTTTCATGCATTATTCCTTTACTATCTTCTTCACAGAAGAATTCAATCCATCATTACATACAATAAGATAGATTCCGGCAGGCCATTCATTTACATTGATGTGCAGCACACCCTGATCCGGATCAAATGAATTATTGAAGTACATCACAGTGCCTACTATATTACTGATGGTAACGGATGAAAAGGTTGCGCCACTCATTTGAATATTGATCTGGTCTGATGCAGGCACCGGGTAAACATAAAAAGAGGGTGCTTGCGTAAAGTTTAAGGAAGCTGTTTTCAATGGAAGCGTTGTGAAAGTATCCAATTCGGAAAAAGCGGATTTATTATCCGGTAGACCGGTGCAATTGGTAGTAACACGCCATTCGTAAGATGTTCCGGGCAACAGGTTATTCAGCTTTAATTTAGTGGCTGAAATGGTTTTTGATTTCCATTTGGTGGTACCCAAAGGGCGCCGTTGAACTTTATAGTTGCTCGCGCCGGTAGCATCACCCCAACTGACAGTGGCTTTGTCCTGACCAATCTTTTTTGCATTCATAGTATAGCCGGTAATTTTACTACAAGGGTTCCACTCATACTTATGAATGCGATAGCATTTTTGTTTGGGTGAATCAAAGGTCATTTCCCAAACAATATTTTTGTTCGCATCCACTTCCGTGTGGTTAGGTATCCCGACATTGGGTATAATCAAACCCCAGTCAATAATGGTATTTCCATTCGGCAGACGTTGTGCATTTCCGGTGGCTCCACCATACACATGAAATCCATTTACATCCGGATGTTCGTAATACCATGCCAGCGTAGCCACTTTGTTCACTTCATCAAGTGCATATTCTTTCGCGCTTGAAATAAGTGGTGACAGATAGTTTCCATTGTTGAACAGTATAATGTGGCCATTTGGGAGGCGGCGCAAATCATGCTGGGAAGAAAAATGCTGGGGAATATTATCGCTTACGAAGGTGAACTGGTTGTTTTCGCCACCCATTCGCCAAATGATTGCTCCTGTTTCATGATTAATCTTTGTAAGTTCATCCATATTGCGTGATGAGATGAGAACATTTCCATCAAAATCGCGCTCCACTGAATTGCAATGCACATAATCTACTGTTGCATTGGTAAGGGGAGTATGCGAATTGGCATCGGTAAAAAGAAAGTGATCCCAGCTTCTCCATTCAAACACCACATCACGATTGGCATCCTGTTCCTGTATCACTAATCCTTGCACTTTCGCATTGGAAATTCCGCCATAAGCCGTCATGTTAATGGTTTGTATATTATATGCCATCAAAAATACATGACCGTCAGGATACATCATCACATCATGTCCCTGCGTTTCCAGTTCATATCCGTTTTTGCATTGCACCGAATCAATAAGATTATAATTCGAATCTAAAACCATCCACTGCGCGGTATCGGCAAAATAAGTCATATAGCCGTTTGCATTCAATTTGAAATCTGAGCCGAATTGTCCGAGATCTCTTGCCCAAAGTATGGTGCCATCGTTTTGTATAATTGTTGCAAAAGAATTGGTGCCGGGAATGTCGGTCGTTTGATCCTCTTTATTGCGGTAAAAAATCTGTCCGGGAGCAGGATTATTATTAACGTTGATCACATAAGTGGGCATTGAATCCAGCGGATAGATGTCGTCCGGATTTTTTGCGTAAGGATCGTATCCGAAATCATCCATAAAGGATTGTTGCCTCATTTCCCTGTACGCAGCTTCATCTTCCTGCGTTGGCTTACTTCTGATTTGAAAAGAGAAAGTGGTTCCTTCAATGGTTTCTCCTGGTATTTTTTTCAGTTTTG
Source organism: Chitinophagaceae bacterium (assembly GCA_016717285.1). Lineage (NCBI taxonomy): Bacteria > Pseudomonadati > Bacteroidota > Chitinophagia > Chitinophagales > Chitinophagaceae > Chitinophagaceae bacterium. The sequence goes on along the minus strand of JADKFU010000004.1, from coordinate 459,472 downwards.
AATGAACAGTTACCGTTACTGTTTCTCCAAAATCAAAAACAGGATGGGGTTTAACCACAATGGTTTTATTATCATCCGACAATCGCGCTATCCACGAGTGAGCGCCACTTGATGATCCTGTTATTTCAAACAGGTTTTTATCAGTCACGGAAGCACGGTCGATGAAACTCCCGTTTTTCAGAATAAGTCCTGTTTGCGGGTTATGATATTGTGAACCGGGTTTTGGATTAATGTAGGTAAACTGTGCAGTTGCATATTGCAGTGTAATGCACAATACCAAAAATGTAAAAGTCAGTTTCATGATCGATTTAATGAAGGTTGATGCTGTTAATTTACCCGCTTTTGTTTGCGTTGAAATCCGTTAAATTTTTTATTTAACCACTATTTATTGCCTTAAAAAATTATGTGGGTAAATATAAAATAATTCCAATGGAGCTATTTTCCTTTGCTTTTCTTCAAGTGACATCAATCATATTATTAAATGATAAAAATCATATAATTGAGTTAAAGACCTTGCGATTTTGCGGTCACTAAAATTGAACCTGATGAAACTACTATTTCTTTTTTTACTTTCCGTATGCCTGATGACGTTTAACAGTTGCCAGAACAGTCCGGCCACTAACACTGGAAATTCAACCGAAGTTACAGCCAAAACAACCGGGCAATCAGGCGTGCAGGACGATGTTTCCATGCCCAATGTGGTAAAGGTGGCGGTGGCTTCTAAGGATCATACTACTTTGGTGACGGCGGTAACGGCTGCCGAATTGGTTGACGCTTTGTCGAATGCCGGACCCTTTACCGTGTTTGCTCCTACCAATGATGCTTTCAACCAGTTACCTGCCGGAACGGTGGAGGGTTTGTTGAAACCTGAAAAGAAAGCAGATCTTCAAAACATACTTCAATACCATGTATGGCTTGGCGTATTGAATCAGGATGCAATGCAGGATGGCCAGGTATTAAATATGGTAAATGGCGACAATGTTACATTACACGGAAAAGACGGGAAATTTATGATTGGTGATGCAAACATTGTAGCTACGGTGCATGCTTCAAATGGAATTGTATATGTGATCGATAAAGTTTTGTTACCTCCGCCGGCCGCCAGGTAAGCATTTCATACCTTTTTATCATAACTGGATTTTTCATAAGGCACTTTTGCACGAGTGCCTTTTTTATGATCAGAATAACCCGACAGGCATCTGAAGTCCCAGTGTAAAAATATATTCCGCCGACCACCAGTGCTGGCTTGCTTTACCGTCTCCGTATAAAACCACATTGCCATAATTGGCAAAACAACCCTTCATAGTAGTTTCCAGAAAAAAATGTTTCAGGAAATCATATCTCAACCCTGCTTCCATTCCTGCTACATGATAAGTATCATTCCGATGGTTGCCTGCGATGTATGATTCCGTTCGCGGCAGCACAAAACCAACGCCTGCTTTTGTAATCGCACTTAACCATTGTTTTTCATTGGCAGCATGCCAGATGTTGAAGCGTTTTACCAGATCAATCATGGCATAGTTGGCGCCATTCGTATGTTCGTAGCGGATAAAAGAACTTACGAGCGTCGTGTCCTGATCATAATATTCACCGCGTAAATTACCGGTCATGTGCACACGCTGGTTCTGTATCATCACATATTTCACGTGATCATAGTTGATCTCCAGGGCAAGATCTTTTTTATCGTTGAACCAATAACCGGCACGAAAAGAATATTGCGGAATGGTAATGTCTTCATGCAACAGATCTTCCAGTCCCGGACGGTCTTCCGCTTTTACGTTGTAAAGGATAAAGTCATAGTTATCTGTGGTATGATCCTGAAAATGAATGTCACTATTGGTAAACCAATCCAGGTTATAGCCGGCAGTTATATAAAGTGTTCCTTTTCCCGAAGGTGCCATTCCTGCACAATGGCAGGAAGTTTCCGGTTGTGCATTTGTAAGAAGCGGAAACAAGAAAATAAAAAATAATAACGGCATGCATACATTCCATTGGATATTGCTGGATTCATTTTTCATAGGGTAATTATTAATCAGCGTCCCGAGGCATTTCAAGAGATTGGAAACAATCATGTTCAATGGATGAAACAAAAAATTAAAAATTCATGGTCCTGCAATGAATGACACAAGTTTACTGAATAATCGCGGATACACTTTAAAAGATTGGACGACACAATTTCCGGGATTGATATGCTATTCATTCTAATTCCTTCACAGCAGCTATTTGTTGAATACTATCCTTCCGGTTCTTCCATCAGTTCCTGCGAACCAGGCCACTTTCCCGGTAGGTGAAAACTGAATTGTATTGTAGTTTTCCAGCAATGCTTTTCCATCATCGTCCTTTACTTCCGCCCATTTCTTTCCACCATTGTTTGAAAAATATATTCCGGGATGTGCTGCGATCAACAAAGTTTTAGCATGAGAGAATGGTTGATATTGAACACAGGAACAAAAGCCCGGCATTTCAAAATCTGCAACCGGTTTCCAGCTTTTGCCACCATTGTTGCTTATTGCTTTTGAATGCAGGCTTTCGGTTTTGTTTTCATAATCACCACCCGCGATTATTCCATGTTGCCGGTCATAAAAGTCAATAGAAAAAATTCCGGTCAGTTGCTTTCCAAACAAAAGAGGTGTCGATGTATAATGCCAGGTAGCTCCGTAATCAGTGGATGACAGTACACGTGCTTCAGCACCACCGGTGCCGATCCAGGTATAGTTTTCAATTTGTTCCGCACAAGTGTTGCCGGAAGCGAAACAGGCTTCGCCTGCCATAGCTTGTGGCAAACGGTCGCAGGAAATTTCTTTCCAGTTGTCCCCACCATCATCTGTTGTAAGTATTGTAAAACAACCATCAATGGGATCACCAACTGCCATACCATTTTTCGCATCGCGAAATTTCATGGAGTCAAAAAAGATTTCCTTTTTTTCGTTGGAATAAACAGTCTTCCATGATTCAGCATGATCCGTTGATTTCAATAAATAAGCGGGACTTCCTGCATTCAACAGCAAAACAGTTTGCTGATCTATAACCGACAGGGAGCGAAAATCCGGATAGTGACCTTCGATTTTTATTGAATCAATGTGCCAGTGTTTCCCGTCATCTTCGGTATAACCAAAACATCCGTTCGATCCGGCAAACCACATCGTGGAATCATTAAGTACAGCAATGGCGCGAATGCTTGTGTTTACGGGTAATGAAAACTGACGGAGCGATTGCGAATGACTTACAGAAGACAGCATGAAGGTGCACACGAAAAATAATTTCATCGTCCGGATCATATACCGATTCTTAAAACATTTTATCATATGTATTAATAGGAAGTCTTTTTATATAGCTTCGGATCAAAAGTGAGATTTTTTCCATTTCTAAAATAGTGATGGACTGTTGTTACTTTCTGATTTTTAAATACTCCGGATAATCCTTCATTAATTCAACTCACAGTAGTTACTTTGTAGCAGCGAACCATTTACCACATGACTACATTTGAAACAAAGGCCTTAAAATTTCTCGCAAAAATCTGCATCCCGCTTGCAAGGTTTTCATTTTTTGTTGTGTATTTCGGATTTGGTTTGTTGAAGGTATTGGGCTTAAGTCCGGCGGAAGGTTTGGTACAGGAACTCTGGTCAATGACGGTTTCCTTCATTCCGTTTCATGGCTTCATGCTCTTCTTTGCATTTTATGAAATGGCGATTGGCATTGCGTTTCTTTTTCCGGGACTTGAACGATTGGCATTGTATCTATTACTTCCGCATATGATTACTACTTTCGGGCCGCTCGTATTACTGCCGGAATATACGTGGAAAGCTTTTTTAGTTCCTACTCTTGCAGGTCATTACATCATCAAGAACCTGATATTAATTGCGCTTGGAATTGCACTCGCTGCTTATGTCGGCAACTTCGGTAACAGGAGTGAACAAAAAGAAAATGCAATTCCCCAGTAAGATTATTTGTTGAATGGTTTCTTTTCACCTTTCCTGTTTGGAAGAGGCCTGTAACCAGCCTTCGCGCGTCAGCCTGAATCGATCGAAAAACAAAAAATGAATGGTAACTTTGTGTGATAGTGCAACTTAGTGAAAATAAGATTTTGATGAGGCGATTGAAGCAGCAAAAATGGTCAGAAAGTTTTTGCAGACAGATGATTAAACCCGATAAAAAGAAAAGCAAAAGTTAAATGCAACTCGAAATCAAAGTACCTGCTGTAGGAGAATCCATCAATGAAGTTACATTGGCCAAATGGCTCAAAGCTGATGGCGACACTGTGCAGCAGGATGAGGTGATCTGTGAGCTGGAATCAGAGAAAGCCACGTTTGAATTGACGGCAGAAAAAAGCGGGCAGTTAAAAATAGTTGCGCTTGAAGGATCCCAATTAAAAGTGGGTGATGTTGTTTGCTCAATTGATACAAGTATGGTTGCGGAAGAAAAAGCAACGGTTCCTGCTAAGGAAATAAAGCAGGAAGAAAAAAAGCCTGAAGCAGTGAAAGAAGCCGTAAAGGAAACGGTATCAACAAAAGAAACCTACGCTAAAAATATTCCTTCTCCCGCAGCTGAAAAATTGATGAAAGAAAATTCTGTTGCCGTGCAAAACGGAACAGGAAAAGAGGGACGCATCACCAAGGCAGATGTGTTGAGCGCAATAAAAGACGGCCCAACCTTACCTAAAAAAGCCTTCACCCGTGAGGAGCGCAAAGTCACTTTAAGTACGCTCCGCAAAACTATCAGCAAACATCTGGTGGCGGCAAAGAATACAACTGCCATGCTCACTACCTTTAACGAAGTGGACATGAAACCGATCATGGACATTCGTACAACGTATAAGGACGTGTTCAAAGAAAAGCATGGAGTAGGACTTGGGTTCATGAGCTTCTTCGCGAAAGCAGTGTGTTATGCATTACAGGAATGGCCTTCCGTAAATGCATTTATTGAAGGTGATGACATTATCTATCATGATTTCTGCGACATCTCGATTGCAGTTTCCACGCCTAAAGGATTAGTGGTGCCTGTGATCCGGAATGCTGAATCACTTTCGTTTGCGGAAATCGAAGCGAAAGTAGCTGACCTCGCAAAACGTGGCAGGGAAAATAAATTATCGCTGGAAGAAATGAGTGGTGGCACTTTTACCATTACCAATGGTGGTGTGTTTGGTTCGCTCATGTCAACACCTATTATTAATATTCCTCAATCCGCTATTCTTGGCATGCATAAAATTCAGGAACGGCCGGTCGTGATTGGCGGACAAATTACCATTCGACCAATGATGTACCTGGCGATGAGTTATGATCACCGCACGATTGACGGACGTGAATCAGTGAGCTTCCTGGTGCGCGTTAAAGAACTTTTGGAAAATCCGGAGTTGTTGCTGATGGGCAATGATCCGGTAAAGACCATGCTTCAATTGTAGTTTAAGAATTTATCATACCATAGATTTTTCGTGATCTATCGGATGACATCTGCTATCTTTAATGAATTATTAATTTCCTGAATCCTGAACTGTGGCTTCTGAACTTCTCAAATCATTTAAAACTTCCGGTGCTGTTGCTTTCAGTTCACCGAGGCTGGTAAAAAAGATCATCAGCAATATTGATTTCTCTCATGCTACCCGCATCATCGAACTTGGCCCTGGCAATGGCCGCATTACCGATGATCTGTTGCATTTGATGCGCAAGGATGCGATGCTCTATGCTTTTGAAGTGAATCCTGCTTTTTGTAAAGACCTTGAAAAGCTGAACGATAAAAGGCTGCGTGTTTTCAATGAATCTGCCGCGCATATCAAAGATCATATTGATCATGATCCTCATAACGGGATGACTTATATTGTTTCATCCATTCCGTTTGGCATTCTTCCGGAATCGGAATGTGATAAAATCATGCGGGCCATTCATGAAGTGTCAGACAAGCAAACCATATTTATACAGTATTCCTATTCGATCATACAGTACCGCCGTTATAAAAAATACTTTCCGCATTTAAAGGTGCAGTTTGAGCTCATTAATATTCCGCCCGCATTTGTATTTATTGGCAAACAATAAAAGTTAACGCTGCACAATTGTATTTTTTTATTAGAACTTACCTGTTTTTCAACCTTTAAATGATTCAGGATGGCCGCTAAAAAGAAAATGCAAAAACCAAATGCAGGCAAACTCACAGATGGTTCGTCTTGCAGGGTTATCGGCGGTAGCCATATTGGGAAATCCGGTACAGTAAGAGATATTAATACCAGCAAAACGGGTCATGTTACTATTACTGTAGTTCAGGCCAATGGCGTAAAATTTAAAACGCTCGCTAAAAATGTTGAAACTGCTTAATCTCCGCAGCGCTACTACCCACATGAAACGTAAGAAAGTGCGGTAGTCAATGTGCAAAGGATTGTTTTCGGTAGGAAACTCCCGAAGACCTAACGAACAATAAATGATTGCGTAATCAAATCAAGTCAGCAGTGACACCTGAGCGGTACTATAATTTTTCTCAAAATATTATTTGATTTATAGGTAATAAATGCTTTGCGGTTGAAATCAAATTTGCCGTAAACCATGACTATTATCTCCGTCTCACCTGATCAAAATCATATTTTCAATTTTCTGTGCGTGGATACCTTGCATCATTCATTTAATCAATAGGCATCCATCATGAAAACCTCGGCATTATCAGCAACTGAAACACTCGTTCAACCCAAAAATACATCTGATCAGTTTGTTTACGCTTTCAAAGATGGCGATGGCAAAAACAAACAATTGCTCGGCGGTAAAGGAGCCAACCTCTGCGAAATGACACAGATTGGCCTAAATGTTCCTCCCGGATTCGTGGTAACAACAGCAGCGTGCTTAACCTACCTCGCTGAAAAAAACCATGAGTTGCCCGACGGAATGATGGATGACGTGAGGGAGAACATGTACATTTTGGAAAAAGCTACCGGAAAAAAATTCGGAGCAACGGAAAACCCACTGTTAGTTTCAGTACGGTCAGGTTCGGCGATGTCAATGCCCGGCATGATGGATACCATCCTCAACCTCGGTTTAAATTCCAAAACGCTGAGAGGGCTTATCACCCAAACTAACAATGAACGTTTCTGCTACGATGCATATCGCAGGTTTATACAACTCTTCGGAAAAGTAGCGCTTGGAGTTCCCGATGAAAAATTTGATGTTCATTTTGAAGAAGTAAAAAAGCGGGCAGGCGTATTAGTGGATGTAGGTTTGAATACCACTGATCTGCAGGAAATCACTGACCGATTTCTGGATGTGGTGCATGAACATACCGGCAAACCATTTCCAGAAGATGTATATGAGCAACTGGAAATTGCCATTAAAGCTGTTTTCAATTCATGGATGGGTAAACGTGCGGTGGATTATCGCAGAGAATTTAAAATTACTCCTGCCATGGCCAATGGAACCGCAGTGAATATCGTAACCATGGTTTTTGGAAACATGGGCAACGACTGCGCGACAGGTGTTGGCTTTACAAGAGATCCCGGAACCGGTGAGAACATCATGTTCGGTGAATATCTTACCAACGCACAAGGCGAAGATGTGGTGGCAGGCATTCGCACGCCAAAACCCGTGGCACAATTAGCTGAAGAAATGCCCGATCTGTATCTGCAACTTGAAGAGTTACGTAACAAGTTAGAATCGCATTACAAAGAAATACAGGACTTTGAATATACCATTGAAAAAGGGGTGCTGTTCTGCCTGCAAACGCGGAGTGGTAAAATGAATACGGTTGCCATGGTTCGCACTTCCGTGGAAATGGTGAAAGAAAAACTGATCACGAAAGAGCAGGCGTTATTGCGTGTTAAACCAGACATTTTAGAACAATTGCTGCATCCGCGCCTCGATCCGGCTTTTAAAGCGGAACCATTAGCACAGGGACTTCCCGCTTCGCCCGGTGCAGCATCAGGTCATGTAGTGTTTGACGCGGATCGTGCTGAGTTGCTCGGACGAGCAGGTGATAAAGTGATTCTGGTAAGAGAAGAAACCAAACCGGAAGACATTCATGGATTTTTTGCAGCGCAAGGTATTCTCACCAGTCGTGGTGGCAAAACTTCTCATGCTGCCGTAGTGGCAAGAGGAATGGGAAAACCATGTGTAGCAGGAGCGGAAGGAATTAAAGTGGATGTAAAACTTCGCCAGGCCGAGATCGGTGAAAAGATTTTACATGAAGGCGATTACATCACGATAGATGGTGGCACCGGCTTCGTTTATAAAGGCGTGATTCCAACGGTAGAACCAACTTTCTCTGATGAGCTTAAAACTTTATTGAGCTGGGCAGATGAAGTTGCAAAACTTAAAGTATTTGCCAACGCGGATACGCCTGCCGCTGCTGAAAAGGCCTTGACGTATGGAGCAATGGGAATCGGGTTGTGTCGTACAGAAAGAATGTTTAATGATGTGGATAGGTTACCTATTGTGGTGGAAATGATATTAGCAGCTACTAAAGAAGAACGCGAATCGGCACTCCATCGCCTGAAAGAAATTCAACGCAAAGACTTCCGCGAAATATTTACTGCTATGAAAGGTAAGCCCGTTACTGTTCGCTTGTTAGATCCTCCCATTCATGAATTTCTGCCTACTGCCGATGTGATAAAAGATGAGTTGGAGCATTTAAGAAATCTGAGAGGAACTGTGAGCGGCGTTACTGATTTATTCAGCAGTCTGCGATTGATCAATGCTGATCTTACTTTGGCGAATCGTGCTGCCGAACCTTTTACACTTGCAGGAGTAGAGTTGATTGAAAAAGCCATTGAGAAAAAGGTACAGATGCTTAAAAAAGTGCGCGAGCTGCATGAAGTAAATCCGATGCTCGGACACAGAGGTGTTCGTTTGGGACTGAGCTTTCCTGAAATTTATCGCATGCAGATTCAGGCTATTTTAGAAGCTACCGCTGAATGTCAGTTGGCAGGCATTGATATCAGACCCGAAATTATGGTGCCGCAGGTTTGCACTGTTGAAGAGTTAGAACAGGTAAAAGTATTTGTGGATGAAATCAGGACACAGATAGAAAAAGACAATAAGATCAAACTTCAATTTAAATATGGTACCATGATAGAAGTGGTGCGCGCATGTCTGCAGGCTGATGAACTGGCGAATGTAGCTGAGTTCTTCTCTTTCGGAACGAATGATCTTACACAGGCAGCTTTTTCCTTCTCACGGGAAGATGCCGAGAATAAATTTTTGCCTTTCTACATTTCCAATGCGGTATTGAAAGACAATCCATTTGAAATACTTGACAGGAAAGCAATGGGTAAGTTAATGCGCATGGCGGTGGACGATGGCCGCAAAAATCATAAGGATTTAAAAGTGGGCATCTGCGGTGAACATGGCGGCGAACCTTCTTCCATCATGTTCTGCCATGAAATCGGTTTGAATTATGTCTCCTGTTCCGGACCACGTGTGCCGGTTGCACGCATGGCTGCTGCACATGCGAAGTTGTTGACGAATTGAAACTGCGTGATTATATACGCTAAAAGCCATCTCAAAAGCCTAAAAGAGCAGGGTCATTCCGGACTTGTTTTCCGAAAGATCCTGTGGACGGAATCTCAGAGGAATATGGCAGATGCTGTCCAAAGGATCCTTCGGAAAATAAATTCAGCATGACGTATTAATTTTGAGATGGCTTGTAATTAAAACCAGGCAGTGTTTTAACTGCCTGGTTTTATTTTTCTAACCTCTTTTTTTTGATTAGGGTCCTTGATTATGGCAGTGGAAGAATTACACTTATAAAATCAAAATTCGTTAATCATTATTCGATATGCATGGTTCAATGGAAGTTAACATTGCGCGATTTGTTTGCAGATCCGCCAATAAGAATGAATCAATTTAATTTCTAACAACATCATTTAAAAAGAATTTGCTATGTTGATCTTTCAAAAAAAAATCTATGAATGTTAAAACAACCAATATTCTTTACTGGGTTTTTACCATAATTTTTGGCGGACTCATGCTCTTTTCCGCAATTCCCAATCTGCTGGTGAATGAAGATTCAATAAAATTAATGCATGACCAGCTAGGATACCCTGTATATATTATTTCCTTTCTCGGTATTGCCAAATTGGTGGGTGTAATCATTATTTTAATTCCGGGTTTGAATAAAATAAAAGAGTGGGCTTATGCAGGATTATTTTTTGATCTGGCAGGTGCTATTTACTCAGGTATCGCCGTGTCCGGTAAATTTGATCCCATGATGTTATTCCTGCTGCTATGGATTGTACCCGGCATATTGTCTTATGTTTTATGGAATAAAAGGATGAATGCATAAGTTGCTGCACAAATATGCATTTCAGAGAGCTGCTTAAAGCGGGTAAATATTAATGCGCACTTATTTTTTTGAGGTGTCTTATTTTATTAAAGAGCAATTCACTTAAATACATCATTGCTCACACCTTTGTTCACAGCATAACCGGAGAAGGTGAGGGTGATTCTGCCCTTATTATCACCCTGGGATGTTTTGTTATTTGCAGTATGATTGAGATCTGCTGCTAATGCTTTCGGAATTTTGAATTTTCCAACATCTACCGTGAAAAGCATCTTGTCTGGAAGCGCATACTCCTTCATGCTTCCATAAACATTTTCTACCAGGATGGTGCCCTGTGATTTGGTAGTGAGCTGGCTTTTCAGCACAAGACCTTTAACATTGTCAATCCAGAATTTCCCTAAAATCAGATCACTCGTATCTGCTGATGGTATCACATTAATTACCTGCACCTGAACACCGCCAATCATTTCCTCCCCTGTTTTTACCGCTGTAAAACTATTGGTGTCTGCCAGTGCAGTGAAATAGAAGTTAGCGTTTTGCTTAGGGAGAATCAGAATACCCGTTGACTTCACCCTGAATTTATCCGGCCGTTTATAAAATACTTTTGCATTGATGGGTTCTATCTTGATGAAGGAAATGTTGCAGGACACGTTTACATTGGCGGTATAATCATTCACTTTGCTGAACCGATTATTTACAGAGGTGATCACTTCGTTTGGTGATTGTGCTAACAGGAAATTCGCCGTTAATAAAAGCAACACCAGCATGCTACACCACTTACCATTGAAGTGAACAGCAGGCTTCGATTGACATTGAAGTAATATTTTCATAGTTTCAACTGAGCAGATCTTTCTTTTTAAAATAAGACAGTGCAATTCCCAAAAACAAAAAAATATGCAGCACCATTACCCCAATTGAAATGATTAACTGTTGTATTGGCAAAGGCTCTTCAAACATGCTGCGCCATACTATCATATGAGTGGTAAAAAGAAACGGCCGCACGAGATCGAACAGCGGAATTTCCATGGTGCCAATGATGGTGAAGAGTATTATTATCGCCATGGTAATCATAATCGGTCCGATGGAATTGTCGCTGAAACAGGAAAGCATCAACGACAATGAAGTAACCACACTCAAGCTGATGAATGCGATAAAAAATGCAGCAACAAAACGCCATACCGTATCCGATGATTGGAGTATGGCAATGTGATCACTGTTCACCACAATCAAATCACCTCTTCCAAAAAGGAGCCAGCCCATTCCCAATGCCAGCACACCGAGCCAACAGATCAACAGCATAGTATAAAAGCTGCCGGCTGCGAATTTTGAAAGAATAATATTCGCCCGTGAAACAGGCTTTGCAGCCAACAATCTGATACTACCCGTTGCTGCTTCGCCTGAAAGGAGATCGCCGCCCACCAAAGCAACAAGCAACGGCATTTGAACAATCAATGTTTGAAGAAGAATGTAAGCAACAAGGTTTCCGTTGATGATGTTTCCTTCGATCTGAAAAGATTGTTCCACCTGTTGAATAATAAATTGAACATAAGCCTTTCCATCAAGAAATAATGCCAGCTCAATCAGCAATGCGATCACTGCTATGGCGGCGAATCCGATAAAGCTGCGAGGCTTTCTGCTGATCTTATATAACTCTATTGATACGAGATTAAACATGCTGTATTTTGGAACTGGTGTGCAATTGCAATTTATTTTCTTTGCATTTTTGAAGGTTCCACACGATTTGTTTCATCATGATGATGATGCGTAAGTTTTAAAAAATAATCTTCCAATGCGCGCTTGTAGGAAACACTGTACAGGTGAAATCCTGCTTCCTGCAGAGCCGATGTCAATTGCGGAATTTCATTTTTTGCCAGATTGAAATGCAGTTCCCGGCCGGTCGTTGATTCCATCTTACTCCTCCATGCAGATGAAGTAATCCATTGTGCAGCTTTTTCATTGTCGGAAGTTTCAATAGAAACAACCAGCTCCTGCGTTGATAATAATTCCGCAACATTTCCTTGCGAAACTACTTTGCCTTTGTGAAGAATGGCCATTCTTGAAGCAATAAGTTCGATCTCACTCAAAATGTGTGAAGAGAGAAAAATGGTTTTATTAAGATCCTTTTGCAGATGAAGAATCAGGTTGCGCACATCAATGATGCCTTGTGGATCAAGTCCTGTGGTAGGCTCATCGAGTATGATGAGTTCCGGATCATGGATGAGCGTTTGTGCAATGCCAAGCCGTTGCTTCATGCCATGACTGTAACCTTTCACTTTATCCTTTTCCCGGCCACGCAACCCAACCAGTTCAAGTGTTTCATAGATTTTACTGTTAGAAGGTGTAACTCCGGAAAGCCTTGCAAACAATTCAAGATTTTTTGCAGCAGACAAATACAAATAGAAGTCGGGTTTTTCAATAATGCAACCAATGTTTCTTAAGATTTCATTGCGGTGTTCACGCAGCTTTTTTCCAAAAATAAAAATGTCACCTTCATCGGGTGTTATCAATGACAACATCATCCGGATGGTAGTACTTTTTCCAGCGCCATTCGGACCGAGAAAACCATACACGTCGCCTTGAAATACTTCCAGGTTCAAATCATTTACGGCATTCAGTGCGCCGTAACTTTTTGAGAGGTGATTGATTTGTATGATGGAAGAAAGGCTCAATTATTTAGGATGGCGGGCTTTTAAATTTGTTATGAATGGAGATGAGACCTTTCTTGAAGTTAACGTGTGTGACGACAAACATCGGCTTCAAATATTTCCTCAGTCCCGCCGCATTTGCGCAAGATTTCCTACCCATTTAACATTACCCGGATCATGTCAAATTCTCTTTTGCGAAGTATGCTCCGATAATTCTCTACTGCAATTTGCACCGCTTCACTGCGCGTTTTAAAATTCTCTTCCTTCATTAATTGTTTTAAAAGCCCGCCATCAATTTTTATGTTGTTTCGCATAAAATCAGTTCACGCAAAAGTAGGGCTGTTACGGTGAGAAACAAATCCTTCTTGTTTCTGTTCAAATAAAAAATCCGGATGCTTCTTTCGATTGCATCCGGATTAACAATTAAAACTGAAAAAGGTTATTGCACGGTAAGCGTAATGGATTTAGTGGTGATGTTTCCATCACGATCCGTAATGGTGAACGACCATATTTCCGTGCCATCCTGGTTGCGCGTTACGATGGTGTAATCCGCCGAATAACTTTCTTCCTGTGCAGAAGTCAGTGTAATGGTGGTATCGGTGGTAGTGTTGGTGGCACCGTCGTACGCATACGATACATTAAAGGTCTTTAACTCATCTTCGGTTTTAGTTGCAACAATACCTACCAATACGGAATCTCCTTGACCTACAACTGCATTTGCGGAAGTATAACCTGCACCCGTTTTAAATTCCACATCTGGAGGTGTGCGTGCGTCCTCATCTTTTTTGCAGGAAGCCATTACCGTGATCATCGCGGTAGCAATGAGCAATACTTTAAATTTCTGTTTGAATGATTGCATTGTGTTCATGTTTAATAAATGGTTTTAGTGAATTAATGAATTTAATTAAAGGGTAAATGAAGATTGAAAAAAATGTTTCTGCCCATGTTGTAAATGCCGAAGTATTTAAAACGTGAGAGGTGATCGTAATAAGTTTCATTCAGCAGGTTATTGCAACCGATGCTGAAATCCACTTCCTGCTTTTTAAAATGCAGGTGACTGCCGACGGCAATATCGAACAGGTAATAGGATGGCGTTGACGTTTCAAACTGTCCGGGATCATTTTGGGCAAGCACATAATCTATCCCGGTCTTGATAAATGTCTGTGTCCATTTCACGGAAGATTTTAATAATTCAAATTTTATTTCGCCGCGAATTTTATCAGCAGGTATGAAAGGAAGATTTTCACCTGCATCTGTTTTGCCACGCACCAGTGAATAGGACGCCGTAAAATCCATCCATTCAACTGCTTCAGGATGAAAATCAACGGATGCTTCTCCGCCCCGCAGTCTGGCATTTTCCTGCAGGTACCTGTAAATCTGGTAACCAAAATACTCGTCGTCTGTAGGTGCCAGGTAGACATAATTGAAAAAATGATTGTTGTAAGCTGCTACAGTAGCTGACCATTGCCGGCTTTCATATCCTGCAAAAAGTTCCACATTAAAGTTTTGCTCCACTTTCATCTCAGGATCACCTATTTCATAGCGGTAAGTTCCTTCGTGAACACCGTTGCTGGACAACTCCGCAAGATTTGGTGCCCGGTAACCGCTGGAGAAATTTAACTTGAAGTTCCAGTGGGCTGAAGGATTGAAACTCGCGCCCGCAGCACCATTCAATGTCCCAAACCACTTGTTGAATGGCTGCACTTCGCTGCCAGTGGTGTTGATGGTTCCTGTTTCAAATGTTTGAATATTCTTCACATCATAACGCAGTCCGCCTTCCAGCACGAGCTTATTTAATGTCTCTTTCCAGAAGGCGTACAATCCGTTTTCCCACAAATGCGCATCAGGAACAATCTGCCGTGAACCAAGATTGGTATTCACCTGATACATCGATTGCACGCCTGCATTCCACGAAGCATGATCACTTACATAATGTTCCCATTGCAGGTTGGCATTGAAAGTATTCAACACCATATTCAGACTTATCTTATTCCCGCCTTCCTGTTCCTGCCGGTTATTGATGTGTGCGCCGAGATTGATCCTGATTTTTGAATTGCCTTTAAACAAAGTATTCTCCGACGTAAACATGTTGATCAGCACTGTGTGATGTGGCCCTGAAAAATCACGGCTGAAGCGACGCTGCGAACTGTCCACTTTCATATCTGCTTCCATCAGAAAACCAAAATGATTGAGTGAAAACAAATAGTTATTTACAGAGAGCCAGTTTCCATTTCTCCAGCCCAACGATAACTTAGCCTGGTAACCATCAAAGCGTGAATTGTAAACGCGGTTGTTATTTCCATCGCTGTAATCACCATGTGACTCGGCACCGATGCGTACACGCCAGTTTAATTTTTCAGTGGCGCCTTTCACGCCGGCATCAGTAGCAAATCCAAGAGTGTTGCTGAACAATTGCATGCTCGCATCACCCTGAATTGTTCCAACAACAGCAGGTTTTTCTTCAATAATATTCAGCACACCACCCATCGCTTCTGATCCATATTCCAGCGCGGCAGGACCTTTGATCACTTCTATGCGATCGGTTCCAACATCCGTTAATCCAAGTCCGTGTTCATCCTGCCATTGCTGGTTATCGAATCGAATGCCGAGCAATACTGTCTGAATGCGGTTGCCATATAAGCCACGGATAACAGGTTTGGAAATTCCATTGCCTGTAGAAAGCTGGCTCATGCCCGGAAGTTTTGAGACCGCATCACTCAGACTCAGGGAACCATTGCTGCGCATCGTTTCCTGCGATAACGAAACAATATCCTTTGGCGTTTCTTTGATGTTGCTGTTCCGTGTGCCATATATAACTACCTCTTGTGTTTCAATATCTGTTCTCACCAATGCAACAGGCAATTGAACAATCGTGCTGCCTGCATTTACAGCAACAATTTTTGTTTCATAACCGACAAAGGAAAACTGGATATTGAAATTGCCTTGCGGAAGATGGTCAAGCCGGTAATTTCCACCATCGCCGGTCAGTGTTCCTGTATGCAACTCCGGCAGATAAACAGAAACGCTGTGCAACGCAACATGGGTGGCTGCATCCGTCACGACTCCTTCAACCTGGTATTGTGCATAGCAGGGACGGAACAATATTGACAAAATCAGCATGCAGGATGCAGGCAAATAAAATTTCAAAGCAATTGAATTAATGACAGGAGTTATTACAACTGTTGCACAAACACACGACAGGCATTCATGGGTGCATGAATGCTGTTATCTTAATAAATGATTAGATACAATTGGGAGGCTGTGTAAGAATGATACAATGAATAAGATCCGGTGGCAACTGACTATATTCTTCACAGGAAGAATTGACTTTGTGCTGATGAACATCCATCAACATTTGCATAGTAAAATATTTGTCGGTTTCCCAACGGTTCTTTTTTGATGCATTGCGTGAGGAGCAAGGATCTTTAGTGTTCTTCACATGGTCAACTAATTCTGAAACCGCGTTAGCTTCATTTACATCGTGATAACATGTATAGATGAGCAGGTTGCCGTTTTCTTTAATGGATACAACGTCATACATTTCATTTTTATACTGAAATTCATGATCATCATTCCACGAAAACTGATCTTGTGAATTTTTCGAAATGATAATGGTAACCAATTCATTTTTGCCTTCAGGCCTTTTCATCATTTTCCCGGCATCCGATTTGGCGATCAGCATTTTATTTTCAAACAGAAAATAAAACCCCAGCGAATCGAAGAGGAAAAAACAAATAAGTAATATGATGGTGAAGGTTCTCATTGAACAATGGAAGCAAAGCTATGATAAATATATTTTGTTTTCATGCCAGTGGATGACAGTCCCCATTTGAATAGACGGAGTGCAGGAAGGGATTTAGAGATAGGATCACTTTCATGGGAATTTTTATATTTCATCAACAATTTTTTTGTCGATGTTTCATAGCCTGTGAATGATGTTGCAATAGTGGTTAAAAATACAACCACAGACTAAAAGAAGCCACTTGTTTTTTTATCGGCGGGTTTGCGCTCTGCAAGAAAAAACTGCAGATTAGAAAATGCCGTGCGCCCCATCAAAATTAGCAGTCACCAATCGCTCTCTACTCTTCGCCCATTCTATACTTTTACAATAACTCTAAAGTGGTTATACCTCCAAATGTTTGGTAGCCATTACTGAAAGGATAACTTTGCCCTCACAATTTTTTACCATGAATCAATACGATGTAACAGTTATCGGCTCAGGTCCCGGAGGTTATGTTGCCGCTATACGATGTGCACAATTAGGAATGAAAACCGCCATCATTGAAAGATATCCTGCATTGGGTGGAACATGCACGAATGTGGGTTGTATTCCTTCCAAAGCCCTGTTGGATTCATCAGAGCATTATCACAATGCAGCACATCAATTTAAAGTTCATGGTATCAATCTTGAAAACCTCTCCGTAGATTTTTCGCAGATGATTAAAAGGAAAGAGGATGTGGTGAAAGCGAATACATCAGGTTTGAATTTCCTGATGAAGAAAAATAAGATTGATGTTTATTCCGGCCATGGAAGTTTTCTTTCGAAAAATAAAATCGCGATTAAAAAAGCAGATGGAACGGTAGAAGAAATCGAAACAAAGAAAATAATCATCGCTACCGGTTCCAAACCGTCATCCCTTCCAGGAATTACAATTGATAAGAAACGCATCATCACTTCTACGGAAGCATTGGTGCTGAAAGAAATTCCGAAAGAAATGATCGTGATTGGTGGTGGAGTGATCGGGTGTGAACTGGCTTCTGTTTATGCGCGCCTCGGTACAAAGGTGAAAATTGTAGAGTATTTCGATTCATTAATCGCGAACATGGATCGTGATCTCGGCAAAGAATTACAGCGTTGTCTGAAAAATTTAGGAATGGAATTTTACCTGTCCCATAAAGTAACCGGTGCCACAGCCGATGAAAAATCTGCCACAGTAACTGCTGAAAACAACAAAGGTGAACAAGTCACATTCACAGCAGATTATTGCCTGGTTGCAGTTGGAAGAAAGCCGTATACAGATGCATTGGGTTTGGAAAATGCAGGATTGCAAACGGATGAAAAGGGAAGAATTGCCGTAAATGAAAATCTTGAAACTTCTGTACCTGGAATTTATGCCATTGGCGATGTAATCCGCGGTGCCATGCTTGCACACAAAGCTGAAGAAGAAGGTGTGATGGTGGCAGAAACAATGGCCGGACAAAAACCGCACATCAACTATTTACTCATTCCCGGAGTTGTTTATACCTGGCCTGAAGTAGCTGCTGTTGGTTATACAGAACAGGAACTCACAAAAGACAATCACGCTTTTAAAAAAGGATCTTTCCCATTCAAAGCAAGTGGCCGCGCACGTGCTGCAAACGATATGGATGGCTTTATTAAAGTGCTGGCAGATAAAGAAACGGATGAGATACTTGGCGTACACATGATAGGTCCGCGTGCTGCGGATTTGATTGCTGAAGCAGTTGTTGCCATGGAATTCAGAGCGAGCGCTGAAGACATTGCACGGATCAGTCATGCGCATCCGACTTTTACAGAAGCATTCCGGGAGGCTTGTCTGATGGCTACTGAGAACAGAGCCATTCACCTCTGAGCGGCGAACTTGTTATCAAGAAAAATGGAAGAACCGCGATAACTAATAATCTCCGTGTTCATCCTTGCTTTCGCGGCAATATTTTTTTATTGCCACGGAACTACGAAATACACTGATAAAAAGAGTAGTTAAAATTTGCATTGCCTCTTTTAAATCAATTTCTTTGGTAAGTCTTCCTTACTTTTCACTTCATACTTTTTTCAATGAAAAAATATTTTTTACTCTGGTTGGCTTTGTTGCCATTACAAAGTTTTTCTCAAGAAGCTAATAAGGATTCTGTATGGTTTGCAGCGCACTATACCAAGATTGAACGCAGTATTCCGATGCGTGACGGTGTGAAACTTTTTACCGCCATTTACATTCCGAACGATGTAGCTGAAAAGCATCCGACATTGCTAAACCGCACTCCTTATTCAGTAGCTCCATACGGAGAACATCGTTATACGGAGCGTTATTCATCGCGTGGCGACAGCACTTACTTTCACAGGAACTACATCATGGTGTACCAGGATGTTCGCGGTAGATTTATGAGCGAAGGAGTTTTTGAAGATGTACGTCCTTTTCTTCCTGCTAAGAAATCGAAAACAGAAATTGACGAAGCCAGTGATGCTTATGACACGATTGACTGGCTCATGAAAAATATCAAAAATAACAATGGGAATGTTGGCGCATTCGGAATTTCTTATCCCGGATTTTATGCCACAGAAACAGCGTTGAGCAATCATCCTGCATTGAAGGCCGTGAGTCCGCAGGCGCCGGTAACAGATTGGTTTATTGGTGATGACTTTCACCACAACGGAGCTACCTTCCTCATGGACAACTTTGATTTTTACAGGAGTTTTGGTGTGCCGCGCCCGAAGCCATTGACTACCTATCCGCCTATTCCGGAAGTTACTTACCAGGATAATTATTCATTTTTTCTGGAGCATGGAACTTTTCATGAGCTAAAGGAAAAATTTATGGGCGACAGTATTAAATTCTGGAATGATGTGGCCGCTCATCCTGATTATGATGATTGGTGGAAAGCCCGCAATGCCCGCAACGGTTGCTATAATGTAAAACCTGCTATGCTTATAGTAGGTGGT
Organism: Chitinophagaceae bacterium; assembly: GCA_016717285.1. Classification (NCBI taxonomy): domain Bacteria; kingdom Pseudomonadati; phylum Bacteroidota; class Chitinophagia; order Chitinophagales; family Chitinophagaceae; species Chitinophagaceae bacterium. Next base: position 439,906 of record JADKFU010000004.1, on the reverse strand, counting down.
TTGTTTGATGCAGAAGATTGTTTCGGCGCCTGGAATCTTTACAAAGCGATAGAATCGCAATCACCCGCTACAAATTGTAAAATCGTTGAAGGTCCGTGGATACATGGCGGATGGGCGAAAACAACAGGCGAAAAATTGGGTAACATTTGGTTTGAACAAAAAACATCTGCGTGGTACCGGTCGCAGATTGAGCTACCTTTCTTTGAATACTATCTGAATGGTAAAGGAGCTGATCAGATAAAGGAAGCCACTATTTTCATAACCGGCGAAAACAAGTGGCATGAGTTTAATGAATGGCCACCAAAAAATATTTCAGCAGTCAACCTTTATCTGCAACAGGGAGGGAAAGCACGCCTGGGTGAAAGCAATACGCAGGATACTAAAATTTCTACAACAGGTTTTGATGAGTACATGAGCGATCCCATGAAACCTGTTCCTTATACGGAACATATTCACAGTGAGCGTACGGTTGAGTACATGACAGATGATCAGCGTTTTGCATCCCGGAGACCGGACGTATTGGTATATGAAACGGAAGTACTGAAAAGTGATGTAACGCTCACAGGTGCAGTGATGGCAGATTTGTTTGTAAGCATTTCAACTACCGATGCTGACTTTGTGGTAAAATTGATTGATGTGTATCCTGATGATTTCAAATATCCTGATTCAATCAAAATCAATTACCCGATGGGCGGCTATCAAATGCTGGTACGTGGTGAAATAATGCGTGGAAGATTCCGAAACAGCTTTTCCATTCCTGAACCATTCATTCCGAACCAGGTGAGTGAAGTGAAATTTGAGTTGCCGGACGTAGCGCATACTTTTCAGAAAGGGCATCGCATCATGGTGCAAATTCAAAGCTCCTGGTATCCGTTGGCTGACCGTAACCCGCAACAATTTATTGATCCCTATCAATGCGAAACCAAAGATCTCATCAGTTCCAACATAAAAATTTATCATGATGCAGGTCATGCATCCAAAATCATTTTACCGGTTTTAAAATAGTTCAGAAACCGAAAATGACATAATTTGCGCCGTCTTTTAACCCCAAACCCCTTCTATGAAAAAACGTTTGCTCACGCTTGTGGCCATTGCATTATTTTGCAACGGCTTCGCACAGAATAATTTTCACCAACTGATTGTAAATGATCACGGGCTTTCAAAACCTTTCACGGAGCTGTCGCCATCACAGCGCGTAAGTTTTGATGCCACTAAAATTTCTTCCATACTAGGACTGAATTCAAGCAGCAACCTTGTATTGATGAGCGCTGAAAATGATCAGCTCGGCGAAGTTCATTATCGCTATTATCAAACCTACCTTGGAAATCCGGTAGAGAATTCGATGTATATCGTGCATACAAAGGATGGTATGATCAAAAGCATGAGTGGTTCTATTGTAATGAATTTTGATCCGCAGACCGCCTTAAATAAATCTGCGCCATTAAAACAGACTAAAGCGATTCAGGCTGCTGTAGAATATGTGAATGCAGAGAAATACATGTGGCAGGATCAGGTGATGGAGCAACGCTTGAAAAACCAAACCGGCAACACAGCTGCTTCCTATTACCCTACGGCTAATTTGGTTTGGTATAATGCGGGAGATGAAATTGACCCAGTCAGTCTGAAGCTCGCTTACAAAGTAGATGTGTATGCACAACAGCCGATGACCCGGGCTGATATTTATGTTGATGCACAAACCGGAAATATTCTTGGCACTTCTGATCGCCTTTATCATTCAGATGCCACCGGTACTGCAGCAACTGCTTACAGTGGAACACAAACAATTCACAGCGATTTGAATGGAAGCAGCTACAGACTGCGTGATTACACAAAAGGAAATGGTATAATTACCTTGAAAAGCAGCGGCAGCGATTATTCCTCTTCGTCAGCTAACTGGACCATTACCGGACAGGACAAATATGCGCTCGATGCCCACTACGGTGTTGCTTCCACGTATTCATTTTACCTCGCCAACTTCAATAGAAACAGTTTGAATAATGCAGGTATTGCACTGTACAGTTATGTAAATGATCCTTCTCAAAACTTCAATGCAGGATGGGATGGTTTTGAAATGTTGTTTGGAAACCTCGGAAGCGGCGGGGCAGGCATTACGGCGATTGATGTTTGCGGCCACGAATTAACACATGGAGTAACTCAATACACCTGCAATTTGAATTACAGCAATCAGTCAGGTGCCATTAATGAAAGCCTGAGCGACATCATGGGAAAAAGTGTTCAGTTCTGGGCCAAACCGACTGACATTAACTGGCTGCTGAGCAATGATATGAACTGGGGCATTCGCAACATGTCGAATCCAGGTGCATTCAATCAGCCTGATACTTACCTCGGTTCGCACTGGACTACCAGCTCAGCAGATAACGGCGGCGTTCATACCAACAGTGGTGTAGGTAATTTTATGTTTTACCTGCTGGTAACAGGCGGAAGTGGCACCAATGATATTGGCAATGCCTACACGGTTACCGGCATTGGTCTTTCAGAAGCTGATCAGATTATCTATCGCACACAAACTGTGTATCTCACCAAAACATCACAATATGCAGACTGGAGAACGGCCTGTATTAATGCAGCCACTGATCTGTATGGTTCCAGTTCAAATGAAGTGATACAGGTTAAGAATGCCTGGTATGCAGTGGGTATTGGTACTTCCGGAGGAACTTCCTGTGGAATTCCTGCGGGACTCAATGCAACTTCCATCACCAACACTTCTGCGACTCTTAACTGGACTGCTGTGAGCGGTGCAACAAGTTACAATGTTCAATATCGACCAGTAGGATCATCAACCTGGACTGCTACCACATCCACTACGGTTTCAAAGGCGGTTTCTTCATTGACAATTGCCACGCCGTATGAATTCCAGGTGCAGACGGTTTGTTCGGGAGGAACATCTTCTTTTTCCGGCTCTGTAAACTTTACTACTACAGGCGCAACTGTTTGTGCTGAAAGTCTCGAGCCAAACAATACAAAAAATACAGCGGCTGCGATTGCAGTTAATGTGGACATCAAGTCACAAATCAGCACCAGCACAGATGTTGACTGGCTTTCTTTTGCCAATAACAGTGCTGCTAAAAACATCAAAGTAACATTGACAAGCTTACCGGCTAATTATAACCTGTCACTTTACGACGCGGCGGGTACTTTAGTGGCATCGTCAAAAAAAGGTGGCCTTAACGACGAGAGCATCATATACAATACGAGCGTGATCGGGACTTACGTGGCTAAAGTTTTCGGTGCGAGTGGTGCCTTCAACAACACACAATGTTATACGCTTCATGCTTATACGAGCAGTACTGCTTTCCGGCTTGATGAAGGACAAGGATTAGTTGCAGAAGAGGCAACAACCATGTTTACGCTTTATCCGAATCCTGCATCCGACCATTTGAATATGCAATATGATGGAACAGTTGAAACGGATGCAACCATTCGCATCTTAAATATGCTCGGACAAACCATCTCGGTTAGTGTACAGCATGTAGCGCCCGGAGAAATTGTTCCACTGGATATTTCTTCGCTTGTAAACGGGAAATATCTCGTTGGGTTTACAACCAATAATCAGCAGGGTGTAAAAATGATGGAGATCATTAGATAACATCCAATTTTTTATGTTGCAGCGGCACAGGATTATTTCTGTGCCGCTGTACTTTATAAACCGCTGATTTTATTGTGGACTTTTTTTATGAAGTCACCGAATCTCCAAAGTAGATAGCTTTGTTGAATGCAACCTGTAAAGCGAATTAATTTATGGAGCGGGCCACGGAACATATCCACCGCTATGATGTATTCATTTGCACAGCGAAATGATACTGTTGTAATTGACGAACCGTTGTATGCGCATTTTTTAAATGAAACCGGATTGAATCATCCCGGAAGAGAAGAGGTGCTTGCATCACAGGAACAGGACGGAAGGAAAGTAATTTCAAATGTGATGCTGGGAAATTGCGATCATCCCATTCTTTTCTTTAAACAAATGACGCATCATTTGCTAAACCTGGAGTTGGATTTTCTATCGGAAACCTTTAACATTCTTCTTATTCGCGATCCGAAGCAAGTTTTAATATCTTATGCTAAAGTAATAACACAACCATCTTTAAACGATATCGGCATCAGGCAGAGTTATGAATTGGATCAATTCTTATCAGGAAGAAATTATCACCGGTTGATTATTGATGCAAGTGATGTGGTTAGAAATCCCGGGAAGATGCTGACAGCAATGTGTGAAAATCTGGGTATCGGGTTTCAGCCATCAATGCTTCAATGGAAAGCAGGTGCACGGCCGGAAGATGGCGTTTGGGCAAAATACTGGTATAAAAATGTGCATCAGTCCACGGGATTCACGCCCTTTGAAGAAGCAGCACAAGAATTACCACCTGACCTTCAGGAAATCTATGAACAGGCAAAACCTTATTATGATTTTCTTTCTGAAAGATCATTGAAATGATGCAACTGTTGCCTTTAATACACGAGATAGTTCCGGAGCTGGCATTGTAAGTGTTTTATGAACCTGAGTCAGTGTGCTTTGGGTATAGGAGACTTATAAAAACAATCTTGAAGTAAATCCGCTTCAGAATAAAAACCCGGAACAGCAGAAGTCTTTTCCGGGTTTTTATTGGCAGGTATTTTATTTTACAATAGAACGCAGCTCTTCATTGTAATCAACTACTACTTCATTCCAGGTAGTAAGCATATTTTTCCAACTGCCAACGCCGTATAATTTTTCATACGCCTGTTTCACGCCCCAGTCTTTCCCAAAATCAACATAGTTGGTAAAGCTGGTAACTATTCCTACATCAGCTCCTCCCTGTATGTGAACCATATTGTGATACACCATAAACGCTCTGTCACCCAACGCTACATACGTCTTGCTCAACTGCTGCAGGATTTCGTTAAAGCGATCCATTTCAGCATCTTTTACATTGATGGCCCAAACATCATAGTGATCAGATTTTAAAAAAAATTCGCGGCCGGTCGACAAATCAGCATCGTACTCATTAATGGTAGTAGCACCATACTCCTCAATGAATGGATCAACATTTTTGTTCCAGTCATCTGCATGTTCAACTTTGTCAGGCCGCGCATCAAGCCCTGCATAACCTGTAGGGCCCATCACCCACACATACCATCCTGATTTTAATCCGTAATCAATCGAACGCAAACCAGCCACATAAGGACCGCTTGGGTGATATTTTGCAACATGAGCTTTAACAGCCGCTTCCATTTTATCAGTCATTCCCTTTTTGGGTAACAGGTACATCGATTCAACTATTACTGCAGGTTTCGTTTCACCTGGCTGTGCGACAGCAATTGCCAGCATCAGCGTAAGCGCAAAACTTAGAAGCAAGTTCTTTTTCATATTATTTTGATTTTGGTTTGGAATTTAACAAGGTAGTTATTGTTTCTCTCTGAATCAATGCTTTCATTACAGGTTATTGCGCTCGCGGATGGATTGAAAAAATTTGGTGATCTGTTTAATTTTGACACAGGAGAAAGTATGAGTTTCCATCACCTGCCTGAAAAGTAAAACAGTGATTTCGGGAGATTCAATTACATTGCAATAACGATTAAATCAGCATGACTTCATCACGCCAACTTGCCGCCATCATGTTCACCGACATTGTCGGTTATACTGCTCTTATGCAGAAAAATGAAACTTTGGGCCGAAAACAATGGGAAAAGAACAAAGAGGTTTTTGAAAAGTGCCTTGCTAAATTTGAAGGGCAACTGTTGCAGTATTACGGCGATGGAACACTCAGTATTTTTAAAAGCGCTGCCAATGCCGTGCAAAGCGCCGTTGAAATGCAAACCCTCTGCCGCCAGGAAAAGGTGGATTTACGAATCGGCATTCATAGTGGTGACGTGATGTTTGACGATACCGGTATTTATGGTGACAGTGTGAATGTTGCATCACGCATTGAATCACTTGCCGTTCCCGGCAGTGTTTTTATTTCTGAAAAATTATTCGATGAAATACGCAATCAGAATATTGAGGCGCAGCCGCTCGGTTATTTTGAATTGAAGAATGTACAGCAGCCGATGCAGGTTTATGCTGTTTCTAATCCGGGCATTGTGGTTCCTTCAAGAGACGATGTGAAAGGAAAAGTGAAGCAAACACTCAATGCGGTGGCAGTGCTTCCATTTACAAGTCTGAGCTCCGATCCGGAAAATGAATTTTTTTGCGATGGTGTTACTGAAGAACTGCTGAATGTGCTGGCGAAGATTGATGGTTTGCAGGTAACTTCCAGAACTTCTTCGTTTGCCTTTAAAGGAAAAAATGAAGACATCCGCGAGATTGCCGGCAAGCTGAATGTTCAAAAAGTATTGGAAGGAAGTGTTCGCAAGGCGGGTAACAAAGTGCGCATCACTGCGCAGTTGATCAATGCGGCTGATGGTTATCATATCTGGAGTGAAACTTATGAACGCAGCATAGAAGATATTTTTGCGGTGCAGGATGAGATTGCCAGAGAGATTGCCAATAAATTCCGCATCAATCTGAGTGAAGCGGAACACACGAAAAAACTGGCCAAAGTTCCTACTGAAAACCTGGAGGCCTATAAACGGTATATACAGGCGCTGCAATTATTTGATAAAGCTGATCCCGTGTCGAGACGGCGATCCATTGAGTTATTCAATGAAGCTATTGCCCTTGATCCTTATTTTGCATACCCACATGGATGGCTCGCATCGTTATATGCATTTTACGGACAGATTGGTGCAATGCCCGCAAATAAAGCAGCAGAACTAACCAACTATCATGCAGCACAAGCCATAGCGATTGATCCTGAAAACGCGATGTCACTTATCGCTATGGCAACAATAAAATTTTATATTGAATGGGATTGGAAAGCAGGATTGGAACTAATAGAAAAAGCAATAGCGATCAATCCAAATGATCCGATGGTGTATTCAGCGCGCGCCGAATTCCGGTTTATACAAATGCAGTTTGACGAGGCCATAGAAGATGCCAAAAAGGCTCATAAACTCGATCCTTTATCTATCGATATTGTTGCAACTGTAACCCGCATTTGTGTAACTACCGGTCACTTTGAAGAAGCTGAAAAATATTGCAGAGAAGCAGAAATCCTTGATTCAAACCATATACTCGTAAATAACATGCGTGGGTATATCACCGGTTTTAATGGCGATTGGAATAAAGCACTGGAGATTTTTGAAAATGTATATAAAATTGCCGGTGATTTCCCGCTCCTGCTGCTCGCCCTTGCTTTTGCTTACTCAAAACTTGATGATAAAAATGCCTTGCAAAAATTATTTGAAAAAGTATTGGCGTTGCAGCAGAATCAACCGGAAACCCATTTTGATTTTCTGTTGCTTTCCATCTCTATGTGGCTTGGAGATCAGGAAAAAATGAAAGAGTATTTTGACCGCTGTGTGCAAAAGAAGTTGCTCTGGTCCATCCTGTTCTACGGCACTATTTTTATGAAAGGATTTGAGCACTATGAACCGATTGTGAATGAAAGGAAGAAACTTGGGTTGCCGGTAATTAAATAGGATGCTTGTATCATGAATTTTAAGTCGTGAATTCCACTACCTGCTCAACACCACATAATCATTCTGCAAAGTTTTTAAAAACGCTGCTTTATTTCCCGGCTTTTCTGAAAGCTGAAGCTGATCCGCCATTTTATCTGCCAGTAAGGTAACAGCTTCCAGATGTGAAGCATTGTTGAACCGCTTCAGCCGGTCAAGTGTCTGCTTTACAAGCAGCATATCCTGTTCGGGATAGTTTTTAATTTCTGTATAAGTGGGTTGATACGTTTGCATGGAATGAATGGAAAGAATTTCCTGCAAACTGACCGTTGCCCAGGGATTGAGTTTTATCACCGCGGTACCGGCTAACAAATCACCAAGACGTTGCTGCCGTTCCGTTGAAGTGATCAGCATCACGGCAATGGATCCGAGCGAAAACCAAATGTCAATAAACCGGAAGGCCCAGCGTATCAGGTAATCACTCATCGTCGCTTCTTTACCGGTGAGTTTCACAATCTTCAGTCCCATCAATCGCTTGCCGATACTTTGGCCGTTCAGTAATACTTCCTGCGTGAGCGAGTAAAAAAGTACAAAGGGAATGATCAGCAGGTACATCACATATCCAAATGAATCCGTTGAAATAACTGTGGTGAACAACAAAACCAGCAACATCACTGAAACAAACAATACAACAAGATCCATAAAGAACGATAGCAAACGATCACGCACCGAAGCCAATGCATATTGGATGGTTACATTTTGTGTGGTGATGATGTCAATGGTTTGCATCTGGAACAATTAGCGTCAAAATGATGACACGGTTAGGACTGTTTTCTGAAATTTTCCCATCTTACACATTCGATGCGCGAAACAAATTTCATAAAGCAAAATAAGGAAAAATGGTCGGAGTTCGAAGAGATCCTGAAGCAGGAAAAAAAGATCCTGATAAGCTCAGTAATTTATTCGTTCAGATCACTGATGACCTTTCCTTCTCCCGCACTTTTTATCCCAACCGTTATGTTCGTGTCTATCTCAACAATCTTGCACAACGCACCTTTCTTCATATTTATAAAAACAAAAAGGAAAAGCGCGGCAGGTTTTTTTATTTCTGGAAGGAAGAACTTCCTTTGCTCGTTTATCATTCACGCATTGAATTTCTGCTATCACTCTCTATTTTTCTGCTTTCCTTTTTTATCGGTGTTTTCTCCTCCATGCACGACCACGATTTTGCGGCGTTAATTCTTGGTGATAATTACGTGAACATGACGACTGAAAACATCAAGAGCGGCGATCCGATGAAAGTGTACAAGGAATCCAATGGCCTCGATATGTTTCTCGGCATCACCTTCAACAATCTGAAAGTTGCCTTCATGACTTATCTGTTCGGCATTCTTTACGCCGCCGGAACTATTGCCATCTTACTGTACAACGGAGTGATGGTTGGCACTTTTCAGTATTTCTTTATTGAACACAACTTGTTTCGCGAATCTTTTCTCACCATATGGATGCATGGCACACTTGAAATTTCCTGCATCATCATCGCCGGTGCTGCAGGATTGGTGCTGGGAAGAGGACTTGTTTTTCCGGGTACGTATTCGCGCCTGCAATCCTTACAATTCTCAGCACGTAAATCATTAAAAATCATGATTGGCATTGCACCCATTATTGTAACTGCCGCAATCATTGAGTCTTTTTTCACACGTTTTACAGATGTGCCAGACTTGCTCAGGCTCTGCATCATTTTATTTTCCCTCTTTTTTATATTGGTGTATTTTGTTTGGTATCCCATTCAAAAATCCCGTGCGTCATCGCTTCCGCCGGAAATAAAAATACCCGCAGCAAACAGTCAGCCGCTTGACATTACCATCATCCGTAACAATGGTGAAATCTTCGGCGACATTTTTATTTTTTTCAGAAGGCATTTCAGTAAGTTCATTCGACTGGCCTTTTTGATTGCATTGCCGGTAAATATTTTATTGTGGATCATTAATCCTAACGGGTGGCGTACCGATTATCTTTTTGGCCGCTGGTCATTTTTAAATCTTGGAACGTATTTTCACCATCACTCCATTATTGTTTATGCAGTCAACACCATCGCGCTTACCATTAATGGATTTTTTGTACTGTATTGGCTTATCAGGGAAATCGGACCTGATCCGGATCGTAAGCTGAAATTTTCACTTCTTCATTTTCTGCGAAGTAACTTTTACAAGGTGTTGCTTGTTTCTGCATTGCTCAACGCGCTTTTTCTATTGCCCAACGAAATTGCATTGTTCGTTTTTCCTTTGCTGTTTCCCGTCACACTTATTTGGCTATTCAGTATGGTCTACCGCGAAACAAGTCCTGTTGCTGCGATAAGGAAAACCGTTGGGTTGATAGTTGAAAGCTTCGCGCGACTCTATGGACTTTTCCTGATGCTGCTCCTCGTTTCATTCATCATTTATTTTTTTATCGACTCTCCGGTGATCTGGTTGCTGGTGAATGTTTTTAAATGGAATATATTGCTCGATCAGGAAACCGTAAACCTGCTCTATGATTTTATTCTCCGGCTCCTCACTTACTTTGTCATTCACCTGTTAATGCCAATCGCGATGGCAGGATTCAGCCTGCAGTATTTTACGCTCAAAGAAATTAAGGAGGCCACCAACCTGAAGCAGCGCATCGCAATGATTGGAACAAAAAACGGAAAATGATGAATAGTCTGCATCGCTACCGGATCGTTGAACTTTCAGTTTTCAGATTCCTGTTGATTGCTTTATTAGTAATCATTCAGTTACTGAAAATTGCAGTTGCGCAGGACTCAATAATCCAGGCAATGGAACCTGTGGATTTTGTTGATTCTGCAACTGCAGCAATTCCTGTGATAGCTGATACACAATATCTTCATCAACAAGCAATGTTGCAGGAGCAATATGTTCAGCAAAGTATTGAACAGCATTCTTTCAATACTGAAACCTGGAAAAAGGCAACGCAAGGATTGGATTATACCGACAAGCGTACAAAAGAACCTGACAAAGAAAAAAAGGAACCTTCCGTTACGCCGGTTTTCAATATCTCGCAACAAACATTGCGCGTGATTGCATTGGTCATATTATTCGCTGTGCTGCTTATTATTTTGTTAAGGGCTTTTGGCGTGAATATTTTTCTGGGAAGGAAAAAAACAAAGACGGAGAAAATATTTTCTGCCGAAGAATTTGATGAAGACTTTCCTGAAACGGAACTCGATCGCTTGCTGCGGGAAGCAATTGAAAGAAATGATTTCCGCCTGGCAGTCCGGATCTATTACCTGATGGCGATGAAAGAATTGACGAATAAAAAACTCATTCTCTGGCGAAAGGAAAAAACCAATTTCGATTACGTGCTCGAACTGCGCGAAACAGCGCAATACAAAAGTTTCAGAGAAGTTACGCTCCTTTTTGAACGTGTCTGGTATGGTGAGTTCCCTGTCAGTGAGCAACGCTTCCTCGAGCTCAGCGAAAGGTTTAAGAATTTTTTAACCACACTCAAAACCCTTTCGTGAAAAGTAACCGCACAATAGTGGTGATTGCCGTGGCAGCCATTTGTCTGCTCCTCGCTTTTGTGCTCTATCAGTTCCGCGGTAATAATCAGGTAAACTGGTATGCGATGTTTCGTGAAAAGGAAAATCAGCCGTACGATGTAAGCGTGATTTCAAAATTGCTTACAGACTATTTTCCTGGTAAGCAATTTACATCGATCAATAAACCACTGGTTGAATCGTTGCCTTTATCTTCTGCTGAAAAAAGCAGTTATGTTTTTATAGGCGCTGAATTATACTTTTCTGATACCGATAGGGTTCAGCTCCGCGACTTTGTTTACAATGGAAATGATGCCTTCATAGTTACAGAAGTCCTGCCGGAAGACCTGCTGACCAATATTTTCAAATCCTCTTCTTACAATGGGTACATATTTCATTATTTAATGGATTCAACCATTCATGTCAACTTTGTGCTTCCATCATTAATAAAGTCCGGTGATTATACTTACGACTACATTTACGCATGGAAAAAGGAAATATTTGAATGGCGTTATTTTTCAGATTCCATCAAAAACGGAGGTCCTTATTTTATTTCGCTGGGCACCATGAATGACTCACTCATGAATTTCATCAAAGTTCCATATGGAAAAGGCGCGTTCTACTTACACTCCAACCCTATTTGTTTTACTAACTATTATCTAAAAGAGCATGAAGGATTAGAATATGCGCAAAAAATTTTCTCCCATCTTTCTTCATCGGATATTTATTGGGATGAATTCAGCAAAGTGCCGCAGATGAATCCCGGCAATCGTGGTGATATTGAAACCCCACTGCGGTATATTCTTTCACAAACCAGCCTGCGTTGGTCCTGGTATGTATTATTAGTGACGTCAATAATGTTCTTATTGTTTCGTGCAAAACGCAATCAACGGATCATTCCTGTTGTAGAGCAGAATACTAATTCGTCACTCGAATTCATTCACACCATGGGCAGACTTTATCTGTTGCAACATGATCACCGTGCATTGGCATTGCAAAAGATGAAATTGTTTCTCACTTTCATCCGCAGCCGATATGGCTTGCAGACAAAAACCACCGATCATGATTTTGTGCTGAAGCTCTCTGAAAAATCGCAGGTGGAACACAACAGGATTGTGCAGCTGCTGGAAGAATATCAAACCATTGAAAACATGAATGATATCAGCGAAGCGCAGTTAACCAGCTTTCATTTGGAGTTGGAATCATTTTACGGGAATTGTAAATGACATTTGTATTTATTTCTGTACACATTGCGTGCTCAGTTAACCCATTAGAAAAAAAATACGCTTCAGGCAACATTTACCTATCTTAATGCATCCTGCCATAAAGGAGAAGTATTGTAATCGTGGAATTGCATGAACTGATTAAAGGCTGTCTTTCAGAAAACCGTAACTGCCAACAGGAGCTTTTCAACCTCTTCGCCGGCCGCATGATGACGCTGTGCATCCGCTATTGCGGCAATCGGCACGATGCAGAAGATGCCTTGCAAGAAGGATTTATTAAAGTATTTGATCACATCAGTGAATTCAGAAATGAAGGTGCCTTTGAAGGTTGGATGAGAAAAATATTTGTAAATACTTCTCTGGCTCACCTTCGTAAATCACATGTGAAATACGAAAATTCTCCGCTCGATCAGGTCGATGTGGAACCGGAAGACCATTCGCTCACCGACCATTATGCAGCACAAGAGTTGTTGGATTTTATAACAGCACTACCGACAGGCTATCGTACTGTATTTAACATGTTTGCTTTGGAAGGATATAATCACAAAGAAATCGCAACGCTCCTGCAAATAACAGAAGCAACTTCACGCACACAATTTTTTAAAGCACGCAAAGCGCTCCGCGCAATGATAAGTCACAAGGAGGTGACTACTGCATGAAAACTCCATCAAAAAGCTGGGAAGAAAAGCTCAGCGAAAAAATGGCGGCTTACGAATCACCGGTTCCTGCCGGCCTTTTTAATACTGTGATCAAAAAAAGGGAACAACGGAAATGGCTGGCCAATCTGCGGAAAAGAAGTCGTAGTCTTTGGCTGCTGCTATTGCTGTTGATCCCATTCACTTGCCATTATTTAAACAACGGAACTGTGCCGGTTGGTAAAAATAATGTTGGGCAAAAAGAGATCACTTCTGAAAATAAACATTCAGTCCTGTTACCTGAAGCGCCTCCTTTATCGTCAGATGTAATTTCTCTCAAGCAATCAACTTTTTCTTCCTCAGAGAAAAAAATCAATCAAAACAATGAAGATGCTTTCAATAAAAAGAATGTGGATGAAAAACGCAAATCAACTAAAAATCCACTGGTAGTTAATTCTTCTGAAGAAAGCGCTATTTCCGGAACTTTCTATAACACTTCTAAAATATCCCAAAAGGAAAAATCCGCAGGCGCAACACAACAGGATGATTCAATGCTGCCGGTGATTTCTACTGTTTCGCAACCGTTTCAATTGGTGGAATCTTCCAATAAAAATTTTAATGCAAATCAATCAAACTTTGAAACTGAATTTATTGCTTCCCTCCCATTAAATGCACAAAATCTCTTCTATGAAAATAATAGAACCGCCAGTAAAATATTTTCTGAAAAATCAAGCAACGAGCTAATTGATTCAACTGCAGCTATTGAAATTTCACAGACTTCCTGGAATTTACATTGGTCGTTGGAAGCATTGTTTGCTCCTGATCTTTCTTTTCAGCAATTGACGGATCAACCCAACGATTCACTCACGCTTATTGATTGGAACAAGCAGATGGAAAAATCATTTACAACAGGAGTACGCTTTTCGCTGAATTTTGATGTTGGATTATTTATGAAATCCGGTCTTCTCTATTCAACAGAGCAATCATCTTTCACCTTGCAAAAAAACTGGGAAGTAGCTGTAATTACGGACAGTACTTATTTCTACACTATCTGGTCGCCGTTTAAAGATCCGGTGCAGGTTTTTTTCAGTGATACTGTTATTTCTTCAACCGATTCACTTGCGTCATATGCATCATCCATTACTTATTCTTACTGGAATATTCCCTTGCTGATCGGTTATACCTTCGAGCTGCAGAAATTTCAGATCAGTGCACAATCGGGTGTCATACTCAATGCAAGCTTTGCCCAAAAGGGATCAAGCATTAATCCGGAAACACTGGAACCTGTTACATTGCCTGAAAGCGGGACATCTTTCTTCCGCAATCGCGCTGCACTTAGCTATTATGCCGGTATCGAAAGTGAATATCGTTTTAATGAACACATAGGAATTTTTGCAGAACCCTATTTCCAAATACAATTAAAACCCATCACCGGCGATGCTGCGCCCGTAGAACAACAACTCCATAAATTCGGATTGAATACAGGAATAAAATTTTCATTCTGATAATCGCAGGCAACATTTCAGATATTTTATGCATCAATGTGATGAACCGGTTTTATTCATTTATTCTTTCATCCATTTAAAAACAACATTTATGAAAACCATGAAATTTTCTACACTGCTTTTGTTTTTCTTTTGCATAGTATTTCATCAGCAGCTAAATGCGCAGGGCTTGCATTATAATGCTTCCGCAGTGCTGGATACCGGAAATATTACAGCCACTATAAACTCCAATGGCCTTCTTTTCAGCAAGGTTAGTATCAACGCGGCCGGCAATACTACGAACCTTCTTCCCGGATTTGAAGTGCCCAAAGGCAGTAACACGCATGCCACCTTTGCTGCCGATTTATGGATTGGTGGCTTAGATGATCTCGGTCAATTGCATGTAGCAGCTTCTACCTACCGTCAGCTCGGCGATGATTTTTTTCCGGGGCCGATTGATCAAAGTGGCACAGCGGGAGACACCGGTGTATGGGATCAGGTTTGGAAAGTTGGAAAAGCAGAAATTCAAAATCATAAAAATCATTACACAGATGCAGGATATACAGTGCCGGTAAATATTGCAAGTTGGCCGGGAAATGGTCCCGCAGGTTTTGATCCCATCATGGCTCCTTTTGTTGATTTGAATAACAATGGCATTTACGAACCGGCCTCCGGCGATTATCCTTCCATCTACGGCGACCAGGCAGTTTACTTCATCTTTAATGATCTCGCTTTGCCTCACACAGAAACCAGCACAAACGCACTTGGATTAGAAGTACATGGTATGGCGTACACTTTCAGTGAAGAAACCAACCCGTTGCTCTCCAATTGCATTCTTTTCAATTATACCCTAAAAAATAAATCAACAAGCAACTATCACGATGTATATATGGGATTGTGGAATGACTTTGATCTTGGTTGCGCCGGAGATGATTATGTAGGAACAGATGTCGCTAAGAATTCAGTTTTTGTTATCAACGGAGATTCCATTGACGGACCTAACTGTGCAGTCAATTATCAAGGTATTCCTCCTGCACTTTCTGCAACGTGGTTAAGTCATCCACTTTCAAAAACCATCGGCTACCACAATGATTTTACTCCATTGGGAAATCCTGAAAACGGTGCTGACTACTATGGATATCTGCATTCAACCTGGAAAGATGATTCTCCGCTTGCAGTGGATTCATTACATCCGGAAGGTTATGGTGGCGTTAATCTAACAGACTATTATTTCCCGGGATTTTCTGATTCTTCTGTTTCCGGTCAGCCCTCTAACTGGTGGTGGAATGCCGGTCTCGATCCTACTGATGTTCGCATGGTCGGTTCTATTGGTCCCATGAATCTCGCTTCACAGGAAGTGATCAGTCTTGACTTCGCTTACATTTATAATCCTTTGAACGGTGCTGATGAAAACGGAGTAGGTCGACTGATTCTTTCTGATGTAATTCAATCGGTGATTGATCAGTATAATAACGGAACGATATCTTCTGTAAGTGAGCCAACGGTAAAGGTTATTGATGTAAGTGTTGCTCCCAATCCTTTCCATGATTTCACTACCATCAGTTTCAAAGGTTCTTTTGATAACATTCAGGTAACGGACCTAACGGGAAGAATTGTTTTTCAGCAAAGTGTCAGCGCACAATATTCTATCAGGCTGAACAGAGATGCGTTGTCAAATGGAGTGTACCTGGTAAAACTTATTTCACAACAACAACAATTGACCACCAAAATTCTGATTCAGTAAAAAGTTAAATTTTTGGAGTTGGTATAAAAACCGCCGTTCAATCACAACGGCGGTTTTTGTTTTTAGAAACTTCTGTGATGTTAAGTATTGGGTTTTGTATTAAACACGCTATGCTTTACTCGAAACCCTTCGACAGGCTCAGGGAGCGCACTCCGAAGGCGTTCCCTGAGCTTGTCGAAGAGTGTCGAAGCTGTTCCCTGAGCCTGTCGAAGGGCGTTAAAAAGTTTTAGGAGATGAATCTTAATACCAAGTTCAGTTCTTAAAATTTTAAATACTTTGCAATTAATTATGGAAGAAACAAACATAACTCCTGAAAATCAGGATTGGAAGACAGACCAAACAGCACAGCAAAAAATCAGTGATGCGGTAATCAGCATTCGATCTGAAATCGGAAAAGTGATTGTAGGCCAGGATGATTTGGTTACGCTGCTCATCACCGGATTATTTGCCGGGGGCCACTTACTGATTGAAGGCGTTCCGGGCATTGCGAAAACACTTATTGCCAAGTTGCTCGCGAAAACATTGTCGATCAAATTTTCGCGGATACAATTTACGCCCGACCTCATGCCGTCAGATGTAACAGGCACTTCAGTTTTCAATTTCAAAAATTCTGAATTCACTTTCAACCGCGGTCCGGTGTTTTCAAATATTGTTTTGATTGATGAAATCAACCGTTCTCCTGCTAAAACGCAGGCCGCTTTGTTTGAAGTGATGGAAGAACAACAAATCACTGTTGATGGTATTACCTATAAAATGGAATTCCCCTTCATTGTGCTGGCTACGCAAAATCCGATTGAACAGGAAGGCACTTATAAGTTGCCGGAGGCACAGCTCGATCGATTTCTTTTTCGTGTGAAAATCAATTATCCATCACTGGAAGAAGAGAAAAAAATAATTCACTTATTCAAAGAAGACTTCAGCAACCGTAAATCTCTGGAAGTGCAACCTGTTTTTTCTGCAGCCGATATTGCAGCATGCAGGAGATTGACAGAACAGGTGCACATTAAAGACGAACTGGTAGCATACATTGCGCAGATTGTTTATCAAACCAGGAACCACGGCGACTTATTCCTTGGCGCTTCACCACGCGCATCACTTGCCATATTGCGTTCTTCAAAAGCACTCGCGGCCATCAAAGGCCGTGACTTTGTAACACCTGACGATATTCAATTTGTAAGTTATCCGGTTTTAAATCACCGTATCATCCTTACACCAGAACGGGAAATGGAAGGCATGGAAGTGGAAGATGTGATAAGGGAAATCATCCGCAAAATTGAAGTGCCCAGATGATGCGCATGATACGGCATCTCTTTCTTACCAATCGCCTTTTTTATGCAAGCGGCGGAATAGCAGTTTTATTTGCAGTCAGTTTTTTTCTGCCTTTTTTATTTGTGGTGGCGCAGGTGTTGCTGCTTGCCGCTTCAGCCATCCTGATCGTAGATATCGTATTGCTTTTTAATCCTTCGTTAAAAATAAGCGGCAGAAGAAACGTGCAACAGATACTTTCGTTGGGTGATGAAAACAAAATGTCTGTTGAACTTGAAAATATCAGCGTGCTATCGCTGCACATCAAACTGATTGATGAGTTGCCGGAACAATTTCAAAGGCGGGATTTTGCTTTTCAATTTAAAATATATGCGAAGGAAAAAAAGAAAATCAACTATTCACTCCGGCCTGTTACACGTGGCAGCTATCAGTTTGGCAATCTCAATTTATTTCTGAGCACCAACATTGGACTTTGCAGCCGAAGATGGATTATTCCGTCGCAAAGTGAAATTGCTGTTTATCCATCCATTATTCAGATGAAACAATTTGAATTAAAAGCGCTCGCAAGAATATCAACTCATGAAGGAATAAAAAAAATGCGTCGCCTCGGACACAGTTATGAGTTTGAAGAGATCAAGGAATATGTGCGTGGTGATGATCACCGGAGCATTAACTGGAAAGCTTCAGGCCGCAGCAATTCATTGATGGTGAATCAGTATGATGATGAAAAGGCGCAACAGGTTTATTGTGTGATTGACCGAAGCCGGACCATGCGGATGCCTTTCAATGAGCTGAGCCTTCTGGATTATGCAATAAATACATCGCTCGTGATTTCCAACATCGCTCTCTTGAAAAGCGATAAAGCCGGACTCATGACGTTTGCTGATAAATTTCAAACTTTCATTAAAGCGGAACGTAGCAGGCAACAACTGCAGAAAATTCTTGAAGCTTTATACGCACAGCGTGAAGAAACGACGGAAGCAAATTTTGAATTGCTGTACCAAAGTGCACGCTACCACATGAATGGCAGAAGCCTGGTTTTTCTCTTCACCAATTTTGAAAGCATGTATGCATTGGAAAGAGTGTTGCCCATCCTCCGGCGCATTAACCGGCTGCACCTGCTGGTAGTCGTATTCTTTCAGAATGCGGAAATTGAGGATTTCAGTAAAACGGCAGTTTCCTCGATAGGCGATATCTACGATCAAACCATCGCGCAAAAATTTCTGAATGAAAAAACCCAGCTTTCCACGGAATTGCGGCGATACGGCATTCAAAGCATACTGACGAGACCTGAAGATCTTTCCATCAATACCGTAAACAAATATCTCGAATTCAAGAGCAGGGGACTTATTTGACTGCTATATTAAAGATCAGGCTGAAAAGTTTGGTAAAACAACTGGCGCCGTTGTGTTTCCGCCATTCGTCAGTGGTCCCTTGATAAGGTCTTACGTCTGAAAGTCTTATGTCTTTTGTAACCAACCGCCAATCCCATACAGATTACCCTTCTTCGCACTACATTTTAAAAAAAATTAGGTTACGCAAAATATTGTCGTACATTTGTCGCCTTAATAATCAAAAATTTTAATTACAAAATGAAAAAAGGAAAAGTAAAATTCTTCAACACCACAAAAGGTTTTGGATTTATCAATGACAGTGCTACCGGACAAGACATTTTTGTCCATGTTACCGGATTAGCTCAGGACATTCGCGAAGGAGATGAAGTGGTATTTGAAGTAACACAAGGCAAAAAAGGCTTAAATGCAGTAAACGTTCGTTTAGCATAATCATTTAATTCCTTTCCCGGAAAAGCCTCCCTAAATCAGGGAGGCTTTTCTGCTTTATAGCGGTTTATCGCTGCTTTTTGCTGTATAATTTATGCGTTTCAATGTATTTGCCGACGTTTTCAGGAACCAGGTAACGAATTGATTGCTTTCCTGATACTAACTTCCTGATAAGCGTGGAAGAAATATTCAGATATGGCGCTTCAAAAAAGGTGAGGTGAGCATGTTGAATGGAAGCCGGTGAAGCAACTTCATTCCTTTTATAAATAAGCACCTGGTACGTATCAAGTATCTTTTGATAATCTTTCCATTGTTCTAAAATATCCAGGTTATCTGAACCCATCATGAGCGCAAATTTTTTCCGTGGAAACATTTTAGCGAGTGCTTCCAGCGTATGAATAGTGTATGAGGGTTTGGATAAATGAAACTCGATATCATTGGCCGAAAAATATTTATTGCCCTTGATCGCGAGTTTCAGCAGCTTCAACCTATCTTTTTCCGGCCACAAAGTCATTTCTTTTTTCAATGGATTTTGGGGGGAAAGAATAAACCACACCGCATCCAGTTTCGCCTGCTGTCGCATGAATTCAGCAATAATTAAATGCCCTGTATGGATTGGATTAAATGAACCGAAGAAAAGACCTGTCATGAAGGTGAAAGGGGAAAAGTGAATCGTAAACGGTGAATGGTGAAAATAAGCAGGATTGGTGAATTCTATTCGCTATTGACAATTCACTATTGACTATTTAAAGCGGCTTGAATCGTTCAAAACCCTGCCGGCAATCAAAACAAAAATGCATACTGCGGCAAAGGGTGGATCCGAATATGGAATTCATGGTGGTGTTGCTGCTGCTGCAATGTGGACATATAGAATATTCAATGTCGCTTAAATCAAATTCACCACCGTGATGAAGTGGCGTGCCCAATCCAAATTTTTCCAGTTTAATTTTTCCCGATTCCGTTATCCGGTCAGAGTTCCATGCCACGGAACCATCCACCTGCACTGCTACTTTTTTATAGCCGAGTGATAATACTTTGTCACGGATCTGTGTCTGTAGCACCCTTATGGCAGGACAAGCTGTAAAAGTCGGTAACATCATAATCGTTACGCTGTCATCTTCAATCCTTACATCTTCAATAATTCCTAAATCAACTACTGATAAAACAGGAATCTCCGGATCCATCACTTCCTGCAAGGATGTAAAGATGATTTCTTCTTCGGTGTTTAATACGTTTACCATTCTACACCTTCCTGTAATTTAAACACCTGTGCCATCTCTTCCAGCAGGTTGTGAAGATGCTCCGTGTGATAACCTTTTCTTCCGCCAAAAGGTATCTCATCTTTTGCAACTTCCGGAAAGGTAAGCCCGGCTTTTTCAAGCTGCATCCGGATACGTTCTTCCCAGAATTGTTGCAATTGTTTTTCTCCTGAAAAAACATTTTCAGAAATCAACTCTTCTTCGTTGTCACTTTCTTCAAACAATGCAAGTGCATAAGGCATGGCAAAATTCAAAGAGGATTGCATGCGTGCGTGACTCACCTCCGTTCCATGTCCTAAACGTGTCATCCACGAATTGGCATGCAGCACATGGTATTTCAATTCTCCTTTTATTTTTCTTGCCAGACGTGCCAGCGGTTCGAAGGAGGAGGAAGACAGCATTTCGAAACGGATAGCGGCAGCATGATCATATAAAAAATGACGGACCAGACTGAAGTCATATTCACCAATCGGTAACTCTACAAGATGACAACATTTGAATTCTTTGGAACTCCTCCGGAAAGCCATCTGATCCGGTTCAGCCATGGAGCCGTGTTCATGCAGAATATTATAAAGTGATAAAGCATGACCTATCTGATCCTGTGCCATCGAAGAAAACGCAATGTCTTCTTCCAGTATGGGCCCGAGTCCCGTCCACTCACTGTTGCGATGGCCCATCACCAACACATCGTCGGCCATTTTCAACATTAATTCATTTACTGCTTTCATATTTTTGTAAATGATCAGATTTCGGAATGCTGAAGTTTCTGATCCTTTTTAAATTGGTTGATTTTATCACGCAACTTGTAACCTCCGGCTTCGCGATACATTTTTTCCGGAGTGGTTTCAAACATATCAGAGTTCTCGTATCCGAGTGAATAGATGTCTGTTGATTTCACCACCCATATATTTGCGCATTTGAGCCGTCTGCCATATTGTTCTTTCGCAAATATCAACGCCATCTCCGGATCCGGCGCATGCACTACACCCACATGAATGTGCTGTTCGCCGCGTTTTTTTTGATGGAATACTTCGAAGGTTCCCCATTCCTCCATCGAATTAAGTTGCCGGAACTGGGATGATTGTTCAAGATCAAGTCGTTGAATGCGCGGATCTATAATCGGTGTCTTTGTTTTCATTTTTTAATTGTTCAAAAAACTTCATGCAAGCGGAATGGAAAACTCCTGTCGCGGATTCATCAATGCTTCGCGTACCCAGCGTCCATGCTCTTCGGCAAATTTCCGTGTGGCCAATCGTTCTGCATTACAAGGACCATCGCCGTTGATCACACGCAGAAACTCATCCCAATCCGGATCGCTGTAATCCCACTTTCCGGTTTCAAGACTTTTCTTCAAAAGCGGATCAGGAAGTTTCAATCCCAACTCCCAAATCTTCGGTACATAGGAATCGAGGAACTGTTGTCGCATCACATCATTGCTCGCCATTTTTACTTTCCATCGCATCAGCTTTTCTCCATGCTGCGAATCCTTGTCCGGCGGTCCGAAGAAATGCATGATTGGACGCCACCAGCGGTTCAGGGCTTCCTGTACCATTTCGCGCTGTTGCGGTGTTCCTAAAGCAAGTGCGACAAAAGCATCATATCCCTGTTTGATGTGAAAGGATTCTTCATAACAAATCCTTTCCAGCGCACGACAGTAAGGTCCATAGGATCCTTTTGAATTGGCTACCTGGTTTACAATGGCTGCGGCATCAATCAGAAAACCGATCACCGGAACATCAGCCCATGTTTTTGCCGGATAATTAAAAACGTTGGAGTACTTTGATTTACCACTGAGTAAATCGTTGATCATCGCTTCACGTGACTTGCCCAGTGTTTCGGCAGCATTGTATAATAGCTGTCCGTGCCCTACTTCATCCTGCACTTTCGCGATCAGCGCCATTTTACGCCGGAATCCGGGTGCACGCGTAATCCATGCACCTTCAGGAAGTGCTCCCATAACTTCGCTGTGTGCGTGTTGTTCAATCAGGCGGATCAGTTGACGGCGGTATTCATAAGGCATCCAATCTTCCGGTTCAATTTTTTCGCCGCTGTTGATCGTAGCTTCAAACGCTGCAAGCAATAAAGGATCATCTGCATGCTCTTCGAGCTCTTTTTGTGTGGGTTCTGTGAAGATGTAGCCGCCGCCGTACATGGGAAAATTTTGAAGGGTTTAAAAGGTTTAGAGTTTGAAGGGTTTTTGTAGTGGTAGTGTTGTGATAAGATTGACTTGGTGCCTGCTTTGGCACGGTTTGCAACAGACGATAACAATCATGCTACTCCGGATGTACCCTGCCAAAGGTTATTTAACAGCGCGGTAATTACTTTCTCATTCCGTCAAGGATTAGTTTGGAGAGGTTTTCCGCGATTTGTTCGGGCGTGAATTTTCCTGCAGGATCATACCACTCATACACCCAGTTAAGGGATGAAAAAATGGTAAGCACCGTAAATGTTTCATCCAGTTTATTGAACGTTCCATTACTCATTCCATCATTAATAATCTTACGGAAAATATTCTCATAGTTGCGGCGCAATGTTTTGAACTCTGTGAGAAAAGGCTCACTCATGTACCGCCAATCGTGAAAGAAAACAGCGGATGCATCTGTGTTGGCCGTTATCACGGTGATGTGTGATTTAATAGCCTTTTCCAGAATCTTGTCTGAAAGCTTTTCTTCGTTGATGACTTTTTCAATGCCTTTAAAAAATTCATCAGCCATACGAAAGCAGATTTCTTTCAGAATGCTTTCTTTGGAATCGAAATGATTGTAGAAACTTGCCGCTTCTATTCCTACATGATCGGCCAGTTCACGCATCGAAACAGCGCGATATCCTTTCTCCCTGAATTTATGCTGCGCGATCTGTGTAATCTGATCTTTCCGCTTGATCGTCTTGTCTTTAGGCATCGTAGACTAACATTTGTTAGCAAAAGTAATTGGTTCTTGCTGAAATAAAAAACGGGGAATTTACAGTGTCATAAAGCTCCGGATTTTATAGAAATGACGACAAATTCAATGCATCAATTCACTCCGGCTTTGCAGCAACTATTTGGCAATTTAGCCATGTAACCATTCAACATCTCATCAAATAGAAAAGATGAATGCCTTCAATTTTGCCGGTACCGGCTAAAAAAATGCTCCTCATTTGTAACATAAAATCATCTTTGCATGTCCTATCACCAGTTCACAATTGCCACCCGATTATCCTGATAAGGAAAAACAAATGTCAAGATCGCCGCTAGTTTCACAATGCTGATTAACCACCCATCAAATATTTTCCTGCTGTTTAAGCGACTATTCGCCTCATTAGCATTCATGTGGTTGCTGTTATACCCATCACTCACTCTGGCCGCCAATTTTCCTTTACCCAATTTATCTTACCAGGAACAATACACCCTTTCAAAACCAGAAGGAGATTTTGAAGTGCTTGTAGTACCGATTAAAAGAGCAGAAAATCTTTTGCTGGTGGAAGCTACTGTTGATTCTGTAACCGGCAACTTTATCGTTGACACCGGCGCTCCTTACCTCGTACTGAACAAAACCTATTTCCGTAAAGGAAAAAGTAAGGACGGTGCAAGTGCAGGTGGTGTAACAGGTGGAATGAACACAGCGGTTACAAAAACGGTTATTAACCGTCTAACCATACAAGAACTTTATTACAAGTCGCTACAAGCGGATATGGTGAGTCTTGGACATATCGAGGACAGCAAAGGAGTTAAGATTCTTGGGCTCTTAGGTGCCAGTTTATTCAGCGACCTTGAAATGGAAATAGATGTGAGCAGGAATGTTTTGTATTTGTACAAACTCAACAAATCGGGCGACCGGATTGCAACAACAGGTGCAACAACCTCAGTGCAGCAGCGACTCCAGATTCCATTTGTAATAGAAAACAACATCATTTTCATTAATACTTCTATCGGGGGAAATAAGTTGCGCTACTGTCTTGACACAGGTGCTGAAATAAATGTACTTGGCAACGAAGCACCAAAAAAAGTACTGCAACACTTCAAACTTTCCAGCAGAAATTCTTTAACAGGCACGAGCAATCAAAGGGTGGAAGTGTTTGGTGGTGAATTGGATGAATTGACTATCGGCGATCATGCATTTCTGAACACCCAAACCATTCTCACCGGACTTGCAGGCCTTCAGATGGTTTATAATACAAACATAGATGGCATATTAGGATACAACTTTCTGGCGGAAGGAAGGGTAATTATTAATTTCAGGAAAAAGCAATTAACAATGTATTTTTATAACATAAAACAGCAATGAGACATCTTCCGTCATATCAATGTGTGCACGCTGATGGAAAATCGAATGCTGTGAAGTTGCCTGCAGGCAGCATTGGAATACCTGAATTATTTATGCATGCAATGCGCGACTTGACGGGCTTTTTTATCGTATTGCTCTTTCTTTTGTTATTGAACCCAATGCAGGCAAGTGCACAGAACAATGAATCGTTGCGCATTGAAAACGGGATGATGATCGTGAGGTTTGATAAACAGGCAACAGAAGACCTTACCAAACTCCTAAGCTATTTTGGGTTAAAAGAAGATAGCTTATGGAATTTTCAAAACATCGGTCAGCTTGCAAAAGAAGGATGGACGATTCATCATAGCGATAAAAATGTGGTTGAAATCGCGAAGCCTCTTGACAATGGAACTTCCATTAATTGGGGGCAACAACCCATCTACATCGAACATCCGAAGGCAATTGCCGGAACGCCCGGTTACCCTGTGCCGGTAGAATATGGTGTCAACAGTTTCAAAGCTGCTCCCACGGTATTTGAAAATCCGAAAAAAGACGAAACGGTATTTCTGCTGCGCGGATATGCGCAGGCATCGCACGTCTACCTGAGTGGTAACTTCAATAACTGGAGTACGAATGGCATCAACATGCAACACACTGACAGTGGTTGGGTGGCCATACAAAAATTAAAGCCCGGAAAATATCTCTACAAATTTATTGCCGACGGCCAATGGATCTACGATGCAAATAACAACAAACGCGAAGGTGACGGCAATGGTGGTTATAACTCTGCTTATTTTCATTACAACTATGTCTTTACACTGGCTGGACATATCGATGCAAAGAAAGTGTTGCTGGTAGGAAGTTTCAATAATTGGAATGAAAAGGAACTGGTGATGCAGCGGATGGCAACAGGATGGCGACTGCCGATGTACCTGAACGAAGGCACACATGCTTATAAATTTATTGTTGACAAAGAGTGGATGCTCGATCCAAATAATAAAGTCACCCGTCCTGATGGCAAAGGCAACTTTAATTCCTTCATGAGCCTTGGTGATACCTTGTTCTTTACTTTAAAAGGTTACACCGGTGCAAAGAGTGTAATACTGAGTGGAAACTTTAATGCATGGAATACGCAGGAGCTCTCCATGACTAAAACAGCAACAGGATGGCAAATTCCTTATGTGCTGCGTCCCGGAACCTATGAATATAAATTTATCGTGGACGGACAATGGATTACGGATCCTGACAATCCGCTAAACACCGGAAGTGGCGACATCGTGAACTCTATCCGTACTGTGCAGGCCAATTATACTTTTATATTAAAGAAATATCCAAATGCAAAAGAAGTCTTCGTAAGCGGCAGCTTCAACAACTGGTTAAAGCCCGGCTATCCGATGCAAAAGAAAGATGGTGTATGGTCGAATTCCGTATTTCTTCCTGCGGGAAAATATACTTACAAGTTTGTAGTGGATGGCAACTGGATCATAGATCCCGACAACCCGCTGTATGATGAAAACGAATATGGCACCGGCAACTCTGTATTATGGATAGAGCCGAAGGAGACGTTGTATGATAATTGAGATTCAATTAAGATTAAGTTATGGTTTGTAACCGGAAAGCGCGGTTTAAATCTCCTTTTGAACGAGTACATGGTCTTTCAACGAAACTTTAGAGCTGATGAATAATAAAATTTATCTCCTGTTATGTTTCCTCCTTCTCACGCTGACTGCTCATTCTCAAGATGGAAAAATAGTAAGTCAAACACCTTACACTATTGCTGACAGTTCAATTAAAAAGTGGATAAAAAATATACCTGATCTGAACGCAATTATTAACTCAATAGATTTTTTCAGCATCACTTATTTGTCAGACGGTTTAAAAGTAAAAGGGTATTTAGCGGTTCCAAAAAAGGCCGGAAAATATCCGGCAATAATTTATAATCGTGGCGGCAACCGGGAATTTGGCGCGTTGACTGACGGACAATTGATTCGATTTCTTGCTTTGACTGCCGGCTGGGGTTACGTTTGTATTGCCAGTCAGTACAGAGGAAATGGCGGCAGCGAAGGCAAAGAAGAATTTGGCGGAAAAGATGTGAATGATATTTTGAACTTGATACCCTGCTTGTCAGCAATTGATAAAGCGGACACTTCAAGAATCGGCATGTGGGGATGGAGCCGTGGAGGAATGATGACGTATCTCGCATTGACTAAAACAAACAAAATCAAAGCAGCGATTGTTGGTTCAGGCATGGCAGATGGATTTATACAAACGAAAAAGAGGCCGGAAATGGATTCGGTATTTATGGAATTGGCTCCCGGATACCTGCAAAACAAAGACTCCGTTTTAAAAACACGCAGCGCCGTATACTGGGCAGACAGAATTTGCATGACAACACCGCTTTTATTGTTAACTGGCAGTGCAGACTGGAGAGTGTCGCCGGAAGAACAACTCGAAATGGTAAATAAATTATATGAAATAAAACATCCGCTGCGTTTTGAATTTTTTGAAGGAGGACAACATAGCCTGATAGAACATTTTGATGAAGTTAATCAGGCAGTAAAAAATTTTCTTGATAAATATGTGCGCGACGGACAGCCGATTCCCTCTTTACAACCACATGGAAAATGAGCCTCTTTCGAATGAAACAGCAAGTATTGTTTCTTGCTTTGATAAAGTGACCAATTAAACGTGAATGCATGTTCGTATAAAAATCAAAATGCCTTCCTGTATTGCAGGAAGGCATTTTCACTGAAGCGGTTAATCCTTGCTCATTTGGGTGTGGCAGCTTCTTTCGGAGTGGTCTTCTCCATCTTGTTTGAATGCAGCTTATTATACATGCTTTCCACTTTTTTGTGCTGTGTATTGATGGCGTCCCAATCCTTTTCCATCCCCTGCACATACTGGTCATGTTGTGATGCGGGTGTGCTGTCGTAACGGTCGAGCTTTGATTTGTAGTCATTCACCATTGTATTCAGCTTGTTTGCTTCCGTAGTGAGTTCCGCATTATTTTCGGTAGCTGCTTTTGCAGAGAGTTCCTTCACCTTCGTTTGTATTTCATTCAGGTGTTTCGTAAATTCTTCCTTTTTGGCATCCTTCGGTGCCGATTTTTTTACGTCCGTGGAAGTCGTTGTTTTTTGTTCCTTTGTTTTGGAAGAAGAACTCGTTTGCGCTGCTGCATTCATTGAAAGGATTCCACTTACTGCAACAGAAAGAAAGATCAATTTTACGCTTGTTGTTTTCATGGGTTTCGTTTTTTAGTTAAAAGTTATGTAAGAACAGGCGCCTGTTTTTCAATTCCTGTGCCACCGGCAGAAAGTCTTAACATATCGGAATAACTTTAACTGAATTTAACTCACTTTAACTAAGTTGAAGGCAAATGAGGATTAAGCATCAATTCATCAGATGAAATATTACTTTGGCCAAACAACAAAACACAAATCAAAATACTGATGATTAAAATAATCAGAACAGATTCTGACAATAAGGATTTCATTGAACTCGTAAAACAACTGGATGCTGATCTGGCAATAAGAGACGGAGCCGATCATGCATTTTATGCTCAGTTTAATAAGACTAATACAATTAAGAATGTGTTGGTAGCTTACAATGGTGATATTGCAGTCGGTTGCGGGGCTATTAGGGAATATGAATCCAAAGTGATGGAAGTTAAGCGAATGTATGTAATTCCTGAAGCAAGAGGAAAAGGAATTGCTTCTAATATTTTAAAGGAATTGGAAAAGTGGGTGGCTGAATTATTCAGCGAAAAATGCATTTTAGAAACCGGAAAAAATCAACCCGAGGCAATTGCACTCTATAAAAAAAACGGCTATATGATTATTCCCAACTACGGACAATATGCGCGAATGGATTACAGTGTTTGCTTTGAAAAGAAAATTCTCTGAAGTATTGAAATTTTAAATGTACTGCCTGAAAAATGAATGCGCAGTGAAGTAAACTTTCACAAGTTCATCCCGAGTAGCATTATTGTTATTTCCTGCTGCAAACGCTGCCGTTATTTTACCGCCAGTTAACACTCAAATAAAATTAGTCTCAAGCCAGCAATTATTCGTGTTCTCCACAATTGTTTATAACCTGTGTTAAAATTTTGTTCAAAACATGAACACTTAAAATTTGCATTCAGGTGCTTTTAGAATGTACATTTATTCCACTGATTAAAACATCCGGTCGGATAGCAATAGACGGCCTCCATCTGCAAAGAAGGAGCAGCAACATCGCAAGATGAAGCACGGGTTCGAAGGTCAGGGTAATGAAAGAAGCTACGGTTTCTGACATTGCGAAAGCGGAACAGATCGAACAGATCCGTTCCGCTTTCTTCGTTTAAATCTGGCTGCATAACCCGGCGGCGGAATCTGATCTTGCTGGCCCTGAGTTTGTCGAATAGTCGAATGTTTGAGGGATCGAAAGAGTCGAAGTTCTAAGCATTCTAGTTTCGCCGTTTTAATTTTCTCAATCCATCATCCACCAATATCGCTTCCTGTAAAATCTCATAGATCAATGCCTGATTGATTTCCTTTACATCAAAGAACCGGATCAGGCCAAATCGTTTACGGTTTCCCATTTCAATAATGCCCTGCTCATTCGATAACAAATTTCCCTGGCAAAAGCCCAGAAATACACCACGCTTCGGTCCGCCTTTAGCAGATGCGGGCCATAAACAGCAAACGCTCCGGTTCCGGAAATAATAGGGAACACCGTAAGAAAATTGTTCGTCGAAATCAGGAGCTGATTGCAGGACAATTTCCCGCAGGCAAAAACAGATTTCCTGTTCATGTTTTGGAAGATCGAACATAAAAAGTTCAATGGAATGCATGATGTGAATCTACTGCAGTTTCAGATGGCTGTAAAAAAAATGTGATAATGGAAACATGAATATTCATGTTAAAAGATTTTGTGCGGGTTTCCTCTTTAGTTGGGTATGCAGCGTTCAGGAGAGTACTATCTTCGTTGAAAGCAAAAAGCACTTGAAACAGGATTACAAAATTAATGCATTGGGCGAATCAGCTATTACCATTGATTTTGGAAATTTAATAGATGAAACCATCAATAAGCAGGTGATCGCGCTGTTTCATTTGCTGCAACAGCAAAGCATTTCCGGTGTACGGGATATTATTCCCTGCTACAGCTCGCTTACTATTGTTTATGATCCGTTGCATGCCGCACTGCAGGAAGATTTTTCAGGTAATTACACGTTCTTCAAAAATATTTTAGAACAATCCATCAAAAATATGCCTGTTAAAAAAGAAATGCCGGCAGCCGTTATAAAAATTCCGGTTTGTTATCACCAAACACTTGCTCCGGATTTGAATTTGGTTTCAGCAAAAACAAATTTAGCAGCAGAAGAAATCATTCAATTGCATTGCGATAAAATTTATCGTGTTTATATGATCGGTTTTTTGCCGGGCTTTGCTTACATGGGAAAAACAAATGAACGTATCGCGGTACCGAGGAAGGAAATGCCTGCTCCGCTGGTACTTAGTGGAAGCGTTGGCCTGGCAGGCATGCAAACAGGAATCTATCCGCTCGATTCGCCGGGCGGCTGGAACATCATCGGGCAAACTCCTTTAAAGATGTTTGATGCAAAAAGACAAAATGCTGTTTTACTTGAGCCGGGCGACCGTGTGCAGTTTGTCAGCATTTCATTGCAGGAATTTAATAATCGCCGCGTGGAAACAACGCATCATAGCTCATGAGTCTCCGCATCATCAGTAAAGGTATATTGGATACTGTTCAGGATACAAGGACGATATGGTTTTCAGCATCTCGGTATTAATCCCGGAGGTGTGATGGATGCACTGGCAGCACAACTCGCAAATATTGTTGCAGGAAACAAACGTGATGAAGCCGTTATCGAGATGCATTTTCCGGCAAGCACTTATTTGTTTGAAGAGGATGCCTTGTTTGCTTTGGGTGGCGCAGATTTCAGCGCAACAATAAATGATCAGCCTGTACCGCTTTATACACCGGTGGTGATCCGAAAATATTCTGCGCTGCAATTCAAAAGAAAGGTCGAAGGCGCTCGATGTTACCTGGCTGTGCATGGTGGATTTAAGCTGCAACAATGGTTGAAGAGTTACAGTACGCATCTGAAAGCGAATGCAGGAGGAATGGAAGGAAGAAGTCTGCAACTTAATGATCAACTTCATTTTAATCAGCAATACGATTACAGTTCACTGACTGGAAAAAACGATGTACGCTTACTTCCATGGCAGGCAGATCACGAAATTTTTTATACATCGAAAGACCACATCCGGATTTGTGAAGGCCCTGAATACAACCTATTGACATCAGCGTCAAAGGTTGCAATCAACGAATCATTTTTTTTCATTACCACACAAAGTGACAGAATGGGATATCGGTTGCGCGGCGCAGCATTGAGGCAACAGCAACAGGAGGAACTTGTTTCCTCTGCGGTAGTGAACGGAACTATACAGCTATTGCCAAACGGTCAGTTAATCATCCTAATGGCCGATCATCAGACAACAGGTGGATATCCGCGTATTGCAAATGTGATATCCGCCGATCTGCCATTGCTTGCTCAGCTAACTGCCAACCAAAGTGTTCAATTTCAAAAAGTTGATCATGCTGTCGCCGAACAAATATTAGTGCACCAAAATCTTTGTTTAGAAAAAGTGCAAAACGCATGTACATTGCGTTGGTCAGAATTTTTTCACCGGTAAATTTTCTGCTTTGATTCCGTTGCATTGAAGTTTTGCAGAAAGTTTCCGGCAGCAAGAAAATTAATCTTTAGCAGAACAATAAGAAGCAACTGTATTAAAATGCACAATACTATTGATCTGAATTGCGACATGGGTGAAGGAATGATGCAGGATGCGGAATTGATGCAGCATATCAGCAGCGCGAACATTGCCTGCGGTTATCATGCAGGTGATGAAGATACCATGAAGAAAACCATTGAACTGGCGATTGAAAATAAGGTGGCGATTGGTGCGCATCCCGGATTTCCTGATAAGGAATATTTTGGCCGGAGAATTATGCCAATATCTACCATTGAAATTTATGATATTGTAACCTCACAAATTGAGAGCATAAAAAAAATTGCAGACTGCTTTAAAATAAAACTTCATCATGTTAAGCCACATGGTGCCTTGTATAATTTGGGTGCAAAAGATCGCAGCATCGCTCATGCTATTGCACGTGCAGTGAAGGATGCTGACCCAACTTTAATATTGTATGGTTTAAGCGGCAGCTTTCTGGTGAGTGAAGCGCAAACCATTGGTTTGATGACGGCAAGTGAAGTATTTGCAGACAGAACTTATCAGGATGATGGAACGCTTACCCCACGCGCAGATGCAAATGCATTAATTGACACAGAAGAAAAATGCATCTCTCAGGTATTGCAAATGATCGGTGAACACACTGTTACAAGCGTTCATAATGTTTGTATGCCGATTGTCGCACAAACCATCTGCCTGCACAGTGATGGAAAAAATGCGGTAGCATTTGCGAAAAAAATAGTGGAAGCACTCAAACAGCAACAGATTGAAATCACCGTCCCATAAACGATCACCTGCCATCCTGGGCGCGGCTTTTCTGATGGCTACCTCTGCTATCGGCCCCGGATTTCTGACACAGACAGCAGTATTTACGCAAGAGCTCGCAGCAAGTTTTGGATTTGTAATCCTGATTTCCGTCTTACTTGATATTGGAGCACAACTGAATACCTGGCGGGTGATTGCAGTGAGTGAAATGCATGCACAGGATCTGGTGAACAGCTTGTTGCCCGGATTGGGTTATGTACTCGCTGTATTGATTGCCTTTGGCGGATTAGTATTTAACATTGGCAACATAGGAGGTTGCGGACTCGGATGGAATGTATTATCAGGGCTTCCATATACCGAAGGTGCTTTAATCAGTTGCTTTGTCGCGCTGGGAGTTTTCTGGATGAAAGAAGCAGGAAAAGCAATGGATGTATTCACCAAAATACTTGGCGTGATCATGTTAATACTCACGTTGTATGTTGCGATCAGCGCACATCCGCCGTTAGCCGCTGCGGCAGTAAACAGTTTCTTTCCCGAAAAAATAAGCGTGATGGCTATCGTAACGTTGGTAGGAGGAACTGTTGGCGGATATATCAGTTTTGCAGGTGCGCATCGTTTGCTGGATGCAGGCATTAAAGGAAAAAATCAATTGCCTGCCGTAAGCCGCAGTGCTGTAAGCGGTATCTTAATTACCACCACCATGCGCTTGCTTTTATTTCTTGCAGTGCTGGGTGTGATTGCACGAGGAGTGATTCCTGATAAGGAAAATCCTGCGGCATCTGTTTTTAAAATGGCAGCAGGCGAAACCGGATATTATTTTTTTGGCGTAGTCATGTGGAGTGCGGCTATCACTTCAGTAGTTGGTGCTTCTTATACTTCCGTTTCCTTTCTTAAATCTTTGCATCCGTTCATTGAAAAAAATCATAGATGGTTTATCACTTTATTCATTATAGTGTCAACGATCATCTTCCTTTCCATTGGCAAGCCCGTGCAACTGTTGGTTGGAGCAGGGGCTGTTAACGGACTGATTCTTCCTTTCGCCTTGGCCTGCATACTAATCGCTTCGCACAATTCGAAGCTGATGAAAGACTATAAACATCCATTGTGGATGCAAGTGGCAGGATGGATTGTTGTAATGGCAGTTGGTTGGATGGGCATTCAGACTGTTATTGAATGGTTGGAATGAGATGACCTCTTTAATTCACAAGGGGCCTTACATTATCCGATTCAATTTTTGGCTAGACATTGAGTAATTCTCAATTCCTAATTCCGAATTTCTCCAATTCGCAATGGATGCGCTTCATTATGTACTTTTGCTCTTCTCAATTTTTCAAACATGTCAAAGTATTCAATGAGCATGAAACCTGTGGTTGTCGTAATTACAGTTGCAGCACTTGCTATCAGTGCTGTTTGTCTTTCATTTGCCTGTTTCAGGTTACCTGAAGCAAACAATAAGGAATTACTTGGATTAGTGATGGGTGGTATCAGTGCCGCACACTATGCCCCGCAACCTGTAGATGATGTTTTTTCTGAAAAAATTTTTAAAGAGTTTATCGAAAGGGTAGATTACAATAAAAAGATTTTCACCCGAAAGGATATCGATCTGTTGGCATCCTATAAGGAGCGTATTGATGATCAGTTGCAGGACAGTTCCTACGTTTTTTTTGACGCGGTGATGAAAATTTATGCGATCCGTGTTAAGCAGGCCCAACGCTATAGTGTGGCGGCGCTGGAAAATCCTTTCGATTTCACTATTGATGAAAGTCTTGAAACTGATGGCGACAAACTGTCTTTTGTTGCAGACACTAACGCCTTGAAGGAAGAATGGAGAAAATACATGAAGCTGCAGGTGTTGCAACAGTTGAATCTTTCAGAAGAACAACAACAAAAAGCTAAAGAGAAATCAGACACCGTTAAAATAAAAACGTTTGCAGAGCTGGAAAAAAGTGCGCGGGAGAAGGTGAAAAAAAACAACAAGGATTTTTTTGAGCGGGTTAATGAATTGGAAAATAATGACTGGCTGGCGATTTATATCAATACCATTTCAAACATTGAAGATCCGCACACAGAATATTTTCCACCCGTGCAAAAGCAAAATTTCGACATCCAGATGACCGGTCAACTGGAAGGTATCGGCGCACAATTACAACAACGCGATGGGGAAATCAGGGTTACCAGCATTGTTGCAGGAAGTGCATCCTGGCGGCAGGGGCAATTGAAAGCAAACGATGTAATTATAGCCGTGGCACAGGGAGCAGCAGACCCCGTAAGCATTGAAGGCATGCGGCTTGATAAAGCCATTCAGTTAATTCGTGGAAAGAAGGGAACAGAAGTGAGACTCACTGTTCGTAAACCGGATGCCTCTGTTTTGATCATTCCAATTGTCCGCGACATTGTGGTACTGGATGCCACGTATGCTAAATCTGCTATCATTAATTCAGGCGGCAAGAAAATCGGTTATATCCGTCTTCCTGAATTTTATGCACCGTTCAATCAGCAGGGAGGAAGAAGCTGTGCTGACGATGTGAAAGCAGAACTGGAGAAATTGAAAGCTGAAAATGTGGCCGGAATTATTCTTGACTTGCGCGACAATGGAGGCGGTTCGCTGCAGGAAGCAGTGAAACTCGGTGGCTTGTTTATTCCAACAGGACCCATTGTGCAGGTGCGACCGCGTGGTGCAAAACCGAATGTGCTTTATGATACAGATCCTGGTGTTGTTTATAGTGGTCCGCTCACCGTAATGGTGAATTACTACAGTGCATCGGCGTCTGAAATTGTAGCGGCAGCCATGCAGGATTACCATCGCGCTGTACTGATTGGAAGCAGCAGCACTTACGGAAAAGGAACCGTTCAGAATCTTTTCAACCTTGATGATTTCGTATCGCAATCAGAGAACAGCCCTCCTAAATTAGGCTCTCTCAAAATCACGATTCAAAAATTTTATCGCATCAATGGCGGTACAACCCAGTTACAAGGTGTAACGCCTGACATTGTGCTGCCTGATCCGTATTCGCAGATTACGAACGGGGAAAAGGAAGATCCGTATGCCATAGGATGGGATGAGATTGCTCCGGCGAAATATGAAAACTGGAATGCAACGAATAATATTGCAACATTAAAATCGCACAGCCAGCAACGCATCGCAACAAATAATTCCTTTCAGTTGATACAACAGGAAGCTTCCGATTTCAAATTAAGGAAAGACAATTCTGTTTATTCCCTCAACTACAAAAAATTCAGCGCGCAGCAAAAGGAGCTGGATGCAAAGGATAAAAAATATGATGCCATTGATGCAGACTCCATGCTGGTGGCTGTTTCCAATCTCGCTGTTGATATGACAAAAATAAATGCCGACAGTACTGCCGTCGCACGCAATCAACAGTTCCTGAAAAATCTGAAGAAGGATATTTATTTGTATGAAGCAACGCAGGTGATGGAGGAAGTGAAGTGAGCGCCTATTGGCTGGAACATATGCATTAACTTTTGATCACATCGCACTGTGAACAGTTGTTGACTTCAATAGTAAATGTTGTGAATTAACGTCACCTGAATTTTTGTGCCCAATGGGCGTTCCCTTTTTGTTCGGGTGCAGTCAGATGATAATACCTGTTCTTCTTTCTCATACCACATCCCTATTTTTGCCGTTCAAGCTTATTTCCTGAGACAACTACTTTCCTATATCATTATCATAATACTGCTGAACTCCTGTGCCAGTCAGATGGCACCAACAGGCGGTGAAAAGGATATTATTCCGCCAATACCAGTACGCACTAATCCAGAGAACCTCTCCATTCATTTCAAGGCGCAAAAAATCACCATCACCTTCAATGAATTCATACAGGCCGGAGATTTTGGGTCACAGGCATTTTTTTCTCCTGCTCTGAATATTAAACCGCTATATCGTGTGCATGGTAAAACACTCACCATTACACTTAATGATACATTGAAATCACAAACAACTTACACGATAAATTTCGGAACGGCTGTGAAGGACATCACCGAAGGAAATATTATGGTGAATTACCAATATGTTTTTTCCACCGGTGATTATATTGATTCGATGAGCATTCAGGGTGTGGTAAAAGGAGCAGAAGACGGTCTCGTCAAAGAAAATGTTATGGCAATGTTGTACAACGATCTTACTGATTCAATTGTAGCCAAAGAACGACCTGCTTATTACGCGCACACTGATAAAGACGGACATTTCGAAATCAGTCATTTGAAGGAAGGCACCTATCAACTGATTGGATTGCGTGACCTGGATGCAGATCTCCTTTTAGGACCGGGAGAAGAAGTTGCTTTCGTTGACACCGCTGTTCAGATTAATGACAGTACGGGTTTCTATACACTTCAGATGTTTAAGCCGATTGCTGAAAGTCAGAAAATACTCGGCACGCATTCCTCACAGCCGGGAAAGCTGACCATTGCTTTCGCAAAGCAGTTGGAGCAGTTAAAGGTTATTCCACTCAGTGGAAATGCCCGGGATGGCGTGTTACAATTTAATGCTGCAAGAGACACTGCGATATTTTTTCTGAATGATGTAGCATCTGACAGCATTCAGCTTCAGGTGGTAGATGGTTCTTTTACCGATACGGCCGAAGTAAGAATGAAAAAGGTGAATGAAAAGGAAAAAGTACTGTTGCCGAAGTTTACGGTAGCCTCTGTTTTAAAAAGCGGAAGAAGCAGTCAGCAGCAGGAACCGGATAAACCATTCCTGCTGCAATTTTCAACGCCTGTTATTTTTGTATCTGAAAATAAGGAACTGTTGCTTACGGATGACTCTACGAAAACCAGTGTTACCACCAAAGTTGAGCTGAAGGCAGACACCGGCACCTTGAGAAAAAACGGATCTTTCATTTTTCCATTTACGGAAAAGACGAGTTATACACTCCTGATTCCTGATTCGGTATTTAAAGATGTGTATGGCCGCTTCAACGACAGCACAACTATCAGGTTCACCACCTTTGAAAAATCTGCTACCGGAAATCTCCTGCTGAAAGTGACGACCGATTCCATCAAAAATTATTTTTATGAATTGCGCAACAGTTCAAAAGAAGTGATTGCACGTGGCAAACTGAAACATGGATTGAATGAATTGAATTTTCAGGCCATGCGCCCCGGAAATTATTCATTGAAAGTGATTGATGATTTGAATGCCAACAACCGCTGGGATACCGGCAACTATTGGAAGCATTTGCAACCGGAGAAAATCTATAACTATACGGATGATATTACGCTTCGTCCAAATTGGGATCTCGATGTGGAGATGAAGGTTGGAGTTGGGAACAAATTGACAGGTAGAAGATGACCCTGTTATTTTTATTTTATGCTTTATCACTACTCTTTCTCTCAAAGTAGCGGAAAATAATAC
Organism: Chitinophagaceae bacterium; assembly: GCA_016717285.1. Lineage (NCBI taxonomy): Bacteria > Pseudomonadati > Bacteroidota > Chitinophagia > Chitinophagales > Chitinophagaceae > Chitinophagaceae bacterium. The sequence goes on along the minus strand of JADKFU010000004.1, from coordinate 402,347 downwards.
AATCCTGGAATAAGAAAGCCCACTATTAAATCACGCTACTCAAAACCTTCCCAACCAATCCGATGGATGCAAAAAAAATCCCCGCCACCGGCAGGGATTTTAAATGCAATGATTTAGAAAATTATTACTTCGCTGCTAATGCTTCTGCCTGGAACACAGTTCGCGTTTGGTTCTTATAATCGGTGATCATCACTTTTTGGGTAAGGGATGGAATGAAGGCAATCTCTTTTGAATTCTCTGAGAGGAAACCGGAACCAAAATTCATTTCGCAACGGATCTTGCGTCCGTCTTTCAGATAGATATCAGCGTATTTATCCTGCTCGGTGTATTTCACCTTGCTGTTGTTTGCATTCAACTGGTAAGCAAACATCTTATCGTTGTTGTTGGTACCAAGAATCACAGACGTCTGATTTTTACCAACGCTGATCACTGCCAATGCTTTGGCATCTTTATCAGAGAAGAAACCACTTTCGCGGCTTGGCAGGTAAGTGAAGTTTCCTTTACCATCGCCCAGTAATATTTCTCCGATAAATGCATCGTTGCGTTCTGTCTCTGATTCCTTGTTGTAGAAATTGCCATGGTACATCAGGTCAAGGTTGCCATCACTATTCACATCATAGGTCAGCATTCCAAACATGCTTGAAACCTGTGCACGCATCGGCAAAGCACGCATCGCAAATTTACCATTGCCTAAATTTTCAATGTATGAACTGGCCAATGTGCTGGCTGTAAGATGAAAAGCTTTGTCTAAACCCTTGGGGCCATAAATTTCATTGGTGGAAGAAAGTGCAAAACCTGAATATGTTTTAAATTCTTTGGCAAGCACCGGCATTTGTTCCGCGCTGTATTGCAGGTTTTTCACAGGATAACTCTGACCGAAGTTGTAGAATGACATCACCACATCGTTGGTACCATTCTTATCAAAATCATAGGAATAAAGATCAATCGGTTCTTTCTCACTCGGTTTGTAATAACGTGTATTGAGACCTTCATTGCCGGCGATATAATCTACGTCACCATCATTATCGAAGTCGCCGGACACCATGCTGTTCCACCAGCCCGTCATGTTCTGTAAACCTGTTTGCGCTGTTACGTCATCGAACTTGCCATTGTTGTTTTTAAGGAACGTAACCGGCATCCATTCGCCACCGAGCAGGAGGTCAAGCTTTTGATCGTTGTCGAAATCTGTCCAGAGTGCTGAACAAACAAGCCCTGCTTTCTCCAGCGAAGGCGCAACACTCGCCGTTACATCCGTAAATTTTCCCTGGTCGTTTTTCAGTATCACACTTTTTGCCGGTGTAGGATAATGCTGTGGTGTTAATCGTCCACCTACAAATAAATCGAGGTCGCCATCATTGTCATAATCACCTGCCACTACACAGGAACCACTCGTAAACAAATCGGGTAATGCTTTATCAGCGGAAGAAAATTTACCGGTTCCATCATTCAGGTATAAATGATCGCGGTAGTTTTTGTCTTCCATGTTAAACTGGCTTCCGCCGGTTGCAACATACAAGTCAAGATCTTTGTCGCCATCGGCATCAAAGAAAAGTACGCCCATCTCATCTGATGCTTTATCACTTGCCCAGGGCTGTCCGGTTGAAACAGCAAATTCACCATTCGCGGTTTGCAAATACAATGCGCCCGATTGGCGCGTAGCACCTCCCACAAAAAAGTCATCAAGACCATCGCCGTTCACATCACCAATTGCCAATCCGGGACCGAAGTAGCTGTTCTTTTCAGGAAGCAACAGTTCGCGTTTAAAATCATCAAACGCGTCTTCTTCATGTTTGAAATCTATTTTCAGCTTGTCGGTTACATTGGTGAAAAGCACATTCGGCTTTGCTTGTTCGGGTGCTTTTTCATTGGCGTCAGCATACTTCAGTGTTATAATCTGGTTGGAAGCAATGCCTGAAAGTGTCTGTGTCTTTCCATCCAACCACGTCACCACTACTTTGTCAACTGTTGTTACATCACCCAATCCGAAATGCATCAGATCTTCAGAAGTAGACTGATAACCTCTTACAATGTGATTGGTTTGATATTGTAAACCGTTCTTGGTATAAATATGAACATCAGCACCAATTCCTTTTTTATTCTTTTCACTGCCACTGAAACGGAATTCAATAAAATTATGCTTGAGTGTTTGTGCTTCGTTGTTGCGATAGATGAAAGGTGATTGTTCAGTGTTACTGCTGATGATGTCAATATCGCCGTCACGATCGAAGTCAGCAAATGCAGAACCGTGTGTTATAGTTGGTTGATTGAAACCCCATTCATTGGTCATGCGCGTAAAAGTGAGATCGCCGTTGTTTTTGAATACTACGTTAGGATCTTTTAATTTTTTCTTGTTGATGATCGCGCTGATCTTGCTGAACATTGCGCTGTCGCCACGGCGTGTGGCGTCTTTCAGTCCTTGTATCAATTCACGCTCATCAATGTTGAAGGTTTTGTAATAACCATTGGATACAAAAAGATCCTGGTATCCATCATTGTCAAGATCAACAAGCAATGGAGCCCATGACCATTCTGTAGCATCCACACCGGCCATACAGGCAATTTCAGAAAAAGTACCGTTGCCATTATTCAGTTGCAGCATGTTGCGTACATACTGATAATGATAACCGCTGCTCACCATGTTGTTAAATTCTGCACGACGTTGTGCAAGCATGAAGGAGCGACGAACATAAGAATGATCGAATTTCATGTCCACCACAAAAATGTCCGGATAACCATCATTGTTGATGTCACCTACGTCAGCTCCCATTCCGAACAGCGATGTTTTTTTCAATACTTCACGTGCTGATTCTTTAAACTTACCATTGCCCTGATTGATGAAATAATAATCGTGCATGGCAAAATCATTGGCAACATACAGATCGGGCCAGGTGTCGCCATTGAAATCTGCAACGGTGCAACTGAGCCCGTAGCCATGTGTATCAATACCTGATTCTTTCGAAACATTTACAAAGTGACCATTGTCATTCCGGAAAAGTCGATCGCTTTGGTTGGTATGGTTCTCGATTTTCTCCAGGTTGTTGAAACGCATCTTCTCGATCCAGTCTGTAGGATGATTGGCAAGGAAAAGATCAAGGTCACCATCTTTATCATAGTCGAAAAAGTTGGCCATGATGGTGTAAGTGTCAGGTGCATCTATGCCATATTCTTTGGCCTTTTCGGTAAAGGTTCCATTTCCATTGTTTACATATAATAGATTAGCGAGTGAATCTTTCCAACGGGAACGGCAAACATAAATATCATCAAACCCATCATTGTTAATGTCTACAATAGACACACCAGTTGACCAGCCTTTCTTCGTTGTAAGAATACCGGCTTCAGCAGTCACATCTTTAAACTTCATGTTGCCTTCATTCAAAAACAGCTTGTCCGGAACAATATTACCAGTCATGTAAACATCCGGCAATGAGTCACCATTCAAATTCAATACTGCAACACCAGCACCATTGTAGAAGTATTGGTAGATGTTGTTGTCGTTGCGCATGCGAAAACCTACATCATTCGAAAACACAAGCCCTGTAGTAGCGCTTGAGAGAATATCGAAAAGTTTTCCGCCTGGTTTATCTATCGGGTCAAATTGAGTGCTGTCGTACGTAGGAAAATCCACTACCGTAAGATCTGCTTTCTTATACCCGCTGTTACAGGATGCCAGCAGCGCTACCGAAAAAAGTATTGCAGCTAAGTATCCTGTATTTATCATTCCTGGTTTCATTTTATAATTCATTTTAACCGTTAGCTGAAATAATTATTTAGATGCAATGGCCTGGCCCTGGAAAGCGGTGCGTTGCTCACCCTTGTAATCGGTGATCACTACTTTATCAACGAGGGTAGGAATAAAGGAGACTGTTTTAGAGCCTTCCGACAAGTAACCGGAACCGATGTTGTTTTCATGTTTTTCTTTGCGGCCATCCTTATAGAAAATTTCCGCGAAGCGATCTTTTTCGGTAAGACCAACCTTGCTTTGGGTATTAGTCGTAAAGCTGTAGGCAAACATCTTATCATTGTTGTTGGTACCGAGCAAAACAGGTGCTTCATTTTTTCCGAGATAGATGATAGCAAGCGCCTTGGCATCTTTACTGGAGAGAAATCCTGATTCCTGGATGCTCAATGGTTTAAAGTTTCCTTTTCCATCACCGAGCATTGTTAAACCAATGCATGCATCCTGTTTTTCTGTTTCTGATTCAGGGCTAAAGAAATTGCCATGTGCCAACAGATCAAGATTGCCATCGTTGTTGATATCAAAAGGAATTATTCCATATAAGCAGGAGAATTGAGCTTCCATCGGTAATGCGCGAACTACAAATTTTCCATCACCCTGGTTTTCGATATAAGAGGAAGCCAAAGTATTGGCAGTGAAATGCGTTGCTGCTGAAAGTGCTTCATTGCCAAACACTTCTTCTGTGGTTGCCAATGCAAAAGTTTTGTAGAGTTTGAATTTATCGCCGATCATCGGAATCTGTTCCGCCATTGTCATCCGTGTTTTAACAGGATAGGATTTGCCGTAGTTGTAAACAGAAAGAACAATGTCGTTGGTGCCGTTTTTATCAAAGTCGGAAGAATACAAATCAACAGGTTGTTCTTTTGAAGGAGTATAATAACGGGAGTTCAATCCTTCATTTCCGGCTACGTAGTCAACATCACCATCGTTATCGAAGTCGCCGGAGATGATGCTGTTCCACCAACCGGTTGCATCAGCCAATCCTGCGGCGGTAGTTGCATTGGAAAATTTGCCTCCGTCATTTTTATAGAGCGTCACAGGCATCCATTCGCCGATGATCATCAGGTCGAGTTTGTTATCAGCATTATAATCTGTCCAGATAGCGCCGCAAACCAATCCGCCTTTATCCAATTCAGGAGCTACTTCTTTCGTAACATCGGTAAACACTCCTTTATCATTGCGCAGGATGGTGCTCTTTGCAGGCATCGGATATTTGGTGGGCACTACACGTCCGCCAACAAATAAATCAAGGTCACCGTCATTATCATAATCTCCGGCTACTACACAGGAACCGCTTACCCGCATGTCAGGAAGTGCCTTTGTGTTTTTAGAAAAATTTCCTTTGCCATCATTTGTAAATAGTAAATCGTTGAGCAGTGGGTCCTCAGGACTGAATTCACTTCCACCTGTAGCCATATAAAGGTCTGCATCGTTATCGCCATCGGCATCAAAAAATAAAACACCTAATTGTTCAGTGGCTTTATCATTGGTCCAGGGTTGTGAAGGTGCTTTAACAAAAGTTTTGTTTGAAGTCTGCAGATACAATTCTCCGGGTGATCTAACAGCACCGCTTACAAAGAAGTCTTCAAGCCCATCGCCATTCACATCGGCAACGGCTAGACCGGGACCGAAGCGACTCATTTTATGAGGTAACAATAATTCTTTCTTGAAATCTTCATATTCATCTTCAACATGTTTGTAATCAATGCCGAGTTTTTCGGAAGCATCGGCAAACATCGGTGTGTATTTGGAATGAATGTCAATCTTTTCGTTAGTGGCATTTTTGTGATCGAGTTTCACCACCTGGTTTACGGCAAGATTTTTCAATACTTGTGTTTTTTCATCAGGCCAGATCACAATCACTTTATAAACGGTGTCGTCTTTTGCCAAACCGAAATGCGCGATGTTCTCAGAAGTTGACTGGTAACCACGCACAACGTGGTGCTGAATCATCTGCATGCCGCTTTTTGAATAGATGTAAATCTTGGTGCCGATGGCATTGATATTTTTATCGGTACCCGTGAGTTTGAAACGGATGTAATGATTGTTATCGAGCTTCTCGGAGTTGTTGCGATATACGATGGTAGATGATTCAGTAACGCTTGTAACCATGTCCATATCACCATCCATATCGAGATCAACCAATGCAGCACCATGAGTAATAGAAGGAAGGTTACAGCCCCAGTTATCAATCTCATTGGTGAAAGTGAAGTTGCCGTTGTTTTTATAAATGTAATTTGGAACAATCAGTTTTTTCTTGCTCACCAAAGTGTACAGTTTGTTATAAGCAACACTGTCTTTCCGGCGCGTGGCGTCTCTCATCGCCTGGTACAATTCACGTTCGTCAATATTCAACCAGCGGTAATAACCATTTGGGATGAACAGATCTTTCAGACCATCATTATCATAATCGCAGAACAAAGGCCCCCATGACCAATCAGTCGCGTCTACACCTGCGAGGTTGGCAATTTCAGAGTAGGTATTGTTGCCATTGTTGATGTGTAATGCATTCTTCACATATTGATAATGATAACCGCTGCTCACCATGTTGCTGAATTCATTTCTGCGAAGTCCGAGTGCAAAAGAGCGGCGCATGTAAGAATGGTCGAAACGCATGTCGCAGGTTACAATGTCCTGCCATGCATCATTGTTCACGTCAGCAATATCAACGCCCATGCTGAACATTGAGCTTTTTGAAAGCCAGTCGCCGGAGTGATCGGTGAAGGTTCCATTTCCATTGTTAATGTATAGATAATCGTACATCGCGAAGTCATTGCAACCATAGACATCCATCCATCCGTCATCATTCACATCGGCGGCACACACTGCTAATCCGTATCCGTGATTATTAATGCCGGCTTCTTTTGATACATCTGTGAATTTGCCATTGCCATCGTTGCGGAAAAATTTATCGCTTTGGTTTTTGCCCTGCTCCACCTTTTCGAGATTGTTGAAACGCATGCGTTCCACGAAATCGCTCGGATGATTTTTTACATACAGGTCAAGGTCGCCATCATTGTCGTAATCAAAAAATACTGCGCCCATCGTGTAACTGTCGGCGCATTCAATTCCATATTCTTTACCCTTTTCGGTAAAGGTTCCGTTGCCATTATTTATATAGAATAAATTCGCAAGTGAATCTTTCCAACGCGAGCGGCAGACATATACATCGTCGAAACCGTCATTGTTGATGTCTACTACTGCAACACCTGTTGACCAGCCTTTGTTAGTCTGCAGGATGCCTGAATTTTGGGAAGCATTCTTAAAATGCATGTTTCCTTCATTCACATAAATCTGATCGGCCACTTTATTGCCGGTCATATAAAGATCGGGCAAAGAGTCGCCGTTGATATTCATTACCGCTACACCGCCACCGTTGTAGTAGTTTACGTAGAGGTTATTATCATCAAGGAATTTAAAATCCATCCGGTTGGAAAAATCAATGCCGGTGGATTTATCTGTGAGCAGGTCGAACAGTTTTCCGGATGGTTCATCCAGTTTGGCAAATTTTGTACTGTCGGCAGGCGGAAAATCGAAGTTACGGGAGTACACGTGATCGAAATTCTTGCAGGACGCCATCAAGAGCGCTACTGCAGTTACAGCTACATAAGCCCTGAGGCGCGGAGAAAAATTACTCATGGTGTGTAATTTATTTGTTTGTTGATTTTTAAAGAATGGAAAAGAGCCACGAACCGTTTCAGATAGGATGTGAAAGGATTTTTTCAAACCGGTGGTTGAATGGATGATTCATGTAAGGCGGCAAATTTATCAACTTAATAGTGGCCGGAATGAGGTTTTAGTTTTCATTAACAAAATAGTAACGAGTGTCTAATAATGTTCAGCCTTGCTATGTAGAAATAGGTATGAAAACAGGTAGTGTATATACTGCTTAATCGCATGAACTATTATGATTTTCAGATTGGTTGCGTATGTTTAGTTTTCATTAACAAAAAATATATCCTTCATAAATTGAACAAAACGTTTAATAATTACTTTTGAGCCGCTTTTTAGAAATCTCACTCAACCAATCCTTCCTTTATGAAAAAATCCTTACCTGTACTGATGCTGCTTGTTGCATTGGTGGCCGGCAGTTTTTACAGTTGTGAAAACGGCGGTACCCAAAGCGGCAGCGTGTACAATGAAAAATCAAAACCCGCCACTGAATTCAATAACAGCATGGCTATTATCTGGGGTGATTTATTATTGGACCAAATCCGGTTTCAGCGTGTTGGCCCGCCACCTGCAGCACGTGCGATGGGTTATCTCGGAGCAGCAATGTATGAATCAGTGGTACATGGTATTCCGGATGGTCACTCATTAGCCGGTCAGTTAAAGGGACTCGATAAATTACCGGTGCCTGATGCGGGTATGGAATATGACTGGCCAACAGTTTTAAATAACTGTGCTTACTTAGTTTGTGATGAAGGGCTTTCCCGTTACATGGGTCCTAATACAGTAGCATTGGTGCAGCTTCGCGATAAAATGAATCATCAGTGTGATAGTATCGTTGCAAATGCTGATGTATCCGCACGATCCAAGCAATATGGACAAGATCTTGCCAATGCGTTTATTGATTACATGAAAACGGATCAGTATGATTATACGCGCGAAAACAATATTTATGAATCACCTTCACGGGCCGGAGATCCTGCGCATCCTGAATTATGGGAGCCAACCGATATTGACAAGACCGCTTTCGAACCTTACTTCGGCGGCTTGCGGCCATTAGGTTTGGATACAACGCAATTGTGCATGATGGAGCCTACTATTCCTTACAGTTCGGACTCGAGTTCAGAGTTTTGCAAGTTCTGCGAAAAATTGTATGGTATTGATACTTCATTTTCTGAGTACGACCGTATCACTTCATTGTACTGGGCTGATTGTCCTGTAGAAACCTACACTCCACCTGGTCACTGGATGAAAATCACCAAACAGCAAGTGAGAAAGAATGGTTATAACCTTGCTCAAACATGTGAGTTGTATGCTTACCTCGGCATGGCAGAATACAATGCAGCCATTTCTGTATGGAAGATCAAATACAAGGTTAACCTGTTACGTCCTAAAACCTACATAGCTGAAATGCTGAAAAAACCGGATTGGGAGCCCTATCTGGAAACACCTCCCTTCCCTGAATATCCATCAGGTCACTCAGGATTTTCCGGCGCGGCATCCACTGTTCTTACAAAATATTTCGGTGATAACGTTGAATTTACCGATAGTACCAATTTGGTAATTGGATTGTATCCGAGAAAATTTAAATCTTTTAATGCTGCTGCAAATGAGGCCGCGTATTCAAGGATGTATGGCGGTATTCACTACGAAGCTGCTATACTGGATGGCATAACTGTTGGAAGTTGTGTTGCCAATAACCTTTTGAAAAGTGTAACACTGGGAAGCGGTGGCGCTGCCGTAGCAAAAAAATAATATCGATTAATTCACGGAAAAAAGAAAATGGTCATGAAGAACGTCATAAAAATTGTATTAGTAATGGTGGCACTCACCCTTCCATTCGCCGGCAGCAGCCAGGTATTGATGAAGGAAATGCTTACCCAAAATCAAAAGGGAATGCTGGATAAGTCAGTGAACTGGCCCGGCAAAAAAATTTACTTTGAGTTAAAGTACGACAGCACTAAAACGTTTAAGTATGACGGTAAAGAGTCCGCCCGTTATTATTACACGTTGGGAATTGCCGACAATGCTGGAATGGCCAATGCCATTAAGGTACCTGCTATGATTCGCGATCTGGTGATCACCACCTACTTTGAAGTATACATGAATAATGGTACCGAAACAAAAACCTTTACGCTGGTATATGACAAGAATAACAAATGGTATCGCATCAAGTATGCACCACAGGCCGGATGCCGTCGCGAGGAATTGTGGAAACGGGTGAATGATATCAGCAGCTACAACAATTTGCTGCAATCAATGGTGGGTCAGATGGACAACAACCTGAAACTGGATTGCTACCGCGGACATGAGAAGATGGTAGTATTGGAATAGTAAGTTAGTTTTCTCTTGAAGACAAAACCCTTTCGGATTCCGGAGGGGTTTTGTTTTTTGGCGAGGTTGATACATCGATTGTTAAATATGTTGTGCAAGAAATCATACAAACGTAGAGACGCAATGCATTGCGTGAAACAAATAAAATTATAGAATATAACAGCAACACAATAAATTTCAAAGCCAGGAAAAAGAAATTTTAGAAAAATTCTGATCCTGGATTTCATCTATTCAAATCCACTAATGGATTTTTTTATTATATTTCGATTTCGCGAAAGCTGCCCAACACCAACAATTGCTCTATTTAATTCCTTCTCGGACGGCGCGTGATCAGTATTTACAGTTATTAAGGATTACGCCATGAACTCTGAAGCCGTTATTTCTAAGCAGGAAAAAAACAAACGTATTGCCAAGGAGTGGCATGAAGCCGATAAGTCAGGAGATAGCAATTTCAATTATCATCTTTATTTAGATGATGATTTTTCAGCCGATTTTTTCGGTCAGAAATTGAACAAGACTGATTATATAAGTCAGGTAAAAAAAGATGCCTCTGAATACAGCAATAATAAGATTGTTGTACACGAACAAATTGCTGAGGATGATAAAGTAGTATCGATGATGACCTGGACGGCAATTCATAAAACGGATACACTTGGAATGCCGGTAAAAGGGAAATCTATACATATTAAAGGTGTTTCTGTCGACTATTTTAAAAATGGAAAAGTAGTACGGCACTATCCTTTTTTTGATACTGCATTATTACTGAGGCGGCAGGCGGTTCGTGAAAAAGTGTATTTACGCATTGCACGTGATCTTCATGATAACATTGGTTCCACCCTTGGCAGCATTTCCTATTATAGCGAAATGGCACAGCAATTCACAGGCGAAAAACCTTCAAGGCTAAAAATGTTATTGGATAAAATTGATGCCACATCACACGAACTGGTAGAAGAAATGAGTGATATCGTTTGGGCAATCAATCCACAGAATGACAATTTTGAGAGTATCACTAACAGGATGAAAAAGTATGCGGTTGATTTATGTGCAGCACGTAATATTCATTTTATACTGGACACGAAAACAATATCCACAACGCTAAGGCTTTCAATTGATCAGCGTAAAAATATCTTTCTCATTTTCAAAGAAGCAGTTTATAATGCAATTAAATATTCCGGTTGTGATAGTTTCAGCGCATCTATCAGCAGATCGGCTAATGCGCTTATTGTTGAATTGTACGATAATGGAAAAGGGTTTGATTTAAATCAAGACGCGGGTTATAATGGAAACGGAATCCGGAACATGAAAAAGCGGGCGGAGGAAATTGGTGCTGAATTTTTCCTGCTTACCGAATCAGGAAAAGGAACGCAGATTCGCTTTGCGGTGCCGATGAGGCAAGTTTGATTACCAGGTTTATATCCGAATCTGTTTTTCCATTTTCAGCGAAGCAACAATTTATGGTCATCCCGATCCTTGCCTTCTTGATATAGGGTTGTTTTTGACATATTTCATGGTCTTTCATGAGTGCAATGATGACTCTAATAGTTTTCCAGTTGTATCACCAGAATTGGCGATTGACAACCATTTTAAATTTTGTATCGGTCTACATTTAACCAAAGGTATAATGTATGAAATCTGTACTTTCTTACAACAAATAGCAGGAACTAAGACCAAATGACTGGTTTATTGACCTATTCAGGAAGTTCCATTTTTTTAAATAACAAAGCGGGATCACCAGAATTGGCGATTGACCAGCATTGAAATTTTGTTCATATTTACAATGATGGAAGATGCTCCAATTAAAATATTACTCTTTGACGATAACAATCGTATCCGCGATTCTCTGGAAATCCTTTTTGCTTCCCATCCTGAATTCGAATGGTTGGGAGGCTATCAGGATGCCACAGACGCCAGCGTACTGGTGGAAACATTTGAGCCGGATGTAGTACTGATGGATATCGATATGCCGGGACTGAGTGGTATTGAAGCAACCACTATTATTAAAAAGAATTTTCCTGATCAGGTGATTCTCATGCTCACCACCTTTGACGATGAAGAAAAGATATTCGCGGCGATTTGTGCCGGCGCTTCAGGTTATCTCCTGAAAACCCAGTCACTGGTACACCTGATTGCCGGAGTGAAGGAAGCGCATACCGGCGGCGCACCCATGACGCCCTCCATTGCAGTGAAAGTCCTGAATCTTATTCAACAGAAAAATGCGCCTGCTAACCCGGATGCATTCAATCTGACAGATCGGGAGAAAGAGGTGCTGAAGCATCTTGTTAATGGAGATCCCTACAAAGGCATCGCTGACAAAATGCAAATCAGCTACGATACCGTACATTCTCATATAAAGCACATTTATAAAAAACTTCACGTGAATTCTGTAAGTGAAGCGGTATCAAAAGCGCTGAGGGAAAGGTTATGAGAACCTGATCCGTGGTAAAAGATTTTTCTGTATCTGTTTGCCAAAAAAATGTTGTTCCACATTTGTCAAGGATTGATTTAGTTAAGGTACTCACCTGAATTGGTGATTAACCTTCGTATTCTTATTATCAGCTATTCAACTAAATCAAAATGCAATGAAAAATAAAACAACATAATTGATTCATTGCAATTGCCGGTGCATGATCTGCTATTCATTGAATAATAAATGCAAGCGTTTTGGAAATGCTTGCATGGTTATTTTCCATAGGACAATCACGGCCATTATCCCTTCATTCAGTTTGTTTCCATCTCATAATTAATTTCTTTTGGTTGAAATGATTTGAATTGACTTCAGTAAAAAACTATCAGCACATTGATTTTGTAAGTGTTATTGATTGTTCGCCACAATTGGCGATTGACAAGGGCCTTTCTGCACTGCATCTTTACAGTGTTGAAAATGAAGTATCAGCAAATTCAATAAACACTAAACCCAAAACATACAATGAAAACCGCAACCAGCAATCACCCAATAAAAACAGCCACAACAGGCAAAAGAAATCAATGGATGGAATTATTGCAGCATGCAGGCATTGAAACGGGCGCATGGATGATGTCACTTGGATTTTTTGCTGGTTTTATATGGATGGCAATAAATATCATGTAAGCGGTAAATGTTTTAAAGAAGATCCAATGAAAAATAGAACAATCATAAACACTTATTCAGGATGGTTAATTGGTGATGCAGTAATTGATGCTGTGAAAGGAATATCAGCCTATCTGTTTGCAACCTATAATCCCACTGCCCGGCGTGAGGTTATAGACATCACCAACCGGCGGAATATGCAATCCGCAATAAGACCGTCTTATGCATATTCAGCCGCCTGTATATCAGGCGGCTATTTTTAAGTTGTGTGATCACCGGAATTGGTGATTGACAAGGCTTGATAATTTGTTGACTTTTATATCATAAAATAAAAATGCATTAATTAAATAGCATAACATGTTTCGGCACTTTGAATTTTAACCAGGCAGAAAGTGAATTTTGGATCAATGCCAGTGGTGAACGCATAGTTAAAAACGCACAGCGTAAATTATGACTGAAACGGGATTATTAGAGTCCAAAGAATTTCTACATAGGGTGCATTGGCACATTGGCAATTTGCTTGTTGCTTTCTAATGTTCGGAAGTACATCAGTAAGAAAGCACAGTTCACTTATCACAACTTTTCCCTTTTAAGAATCAAAGCGACAGGTTTGCAATGCGGACAATTGTCTGCTGTAATCAAAAGACTGATTTATCAAATACAAAAAATAAAATAGCATACAAACATTTAATAACAAAGCAGGAACGCTAAATCATTCTTTAAAGGTTTCAATCAATAATGTCTTATGCCCAATAAATTAAGAAAGAGAAAGGAAGAAGGTAATCCAAATCTTAAGGAATACAGCAGTGTTCCCATCTTTCATCATAACCACAATGATAACTCAACACGTTCAGATTTAATGGTGGTTCCTTCAGAAGATGGCGGAACATTAAAATCAATTAGGAAAATGCCATTGTCAAATTCTGCAAAGCGAAGAAATGATTTTTCAATGCTTCCACCAACACAGCAGAGTGAGAAGCACTTAACACCTTATCAAATTAATAAAGACACCTTTTTACTCATCTTTATTGCTGATAGCGAGAAAGGTGAATTCATGTCTTCCATTTTAAATAGCACAATTGGATTTTCCTGTGCCGGTGTTTTTAATGATGGGTATTACCTTATGGAAAGAATTGAAGCTACAAAGCCACAACTATTACTGATAGATGTCAGATTGCCGGATTTATATAGTGTGGAAGCTGTTAAGTTGATACACCGTTCCTATCCTAAAATAAAAATTCTTCTGCTAGCAGATCACGATGACGATGACATCGTATTTTCTGCTATTTGCGGAGGCGCTTCCGGTTATATTTTTAAAAATGATTCCTTTGAAAATATTCTCGAAAAGTTACAGGCATTCAAGCATGGAGCAACACTCATATCATATTCTATCCTGCAAAAAGTGATGGATCTATTGCATCATCAAAACGCACCTCACCAATTAAATGAATACAAGTTAACCTGCCGTGAGAATGAAGTGATAAGCCAGATGATTGAAGGTGCATCATACAAAATGATCGCGGACCACTTAGGTATCGCTTATGATACTGTTCACAATCATGTAAGAAATATTTATAGAAAGCTAAAGGTTAATTCTATGAGCGAAGCGGTTGCTAAAGTGCTGAAAAATCCAAGATGAACTTATTAATTAAAAAGATGATGGATTGAGATTTTAATTTTCACTTTGTAATAGACCTGTAGCCAGATTTGGTTATTGACAAGTGGGTATGCCACTTAATACCTTTAGATATTTCAAATTTTGATCGTGGGTGCAGATTGAATTATTTGATGTGACGTGAAGAAGTTGCAAATTCTGTACAATAGAAATATTACTGTGTAGACAACCTGGTAAACAAAACAATGGAAGCAGGTGAACATTCATTGCAAATCAATACGGCTCAATTTGAAAGAGGAATGCATTTAATACAGATGATTTCAGCAGATCGCATTCGGAATGAAAAACTGGTGGCACAATAATTTTTGTTGTGAAAGGAAAAACAGCATATCTAATTGCAACACATAATTCCGCTAGTCAGTGTGGATTTATAGGAGCAGTAACCGGAGCGAATGGTTCAATTCGCAATACTAATCTCTTTCTTATAATTTATTCAGCCACCTGCTTTCAGGCGGCTTCTTTATACTGTGCTATAACCAGAATAGGCGATTGACAAGGTCATTTAATCAGGTCATCTTTATATCATCAAAAAAATTCTTCATCAGAAACAAAGCATCATGCAACCACAAATCCTACTCAAACTTGTTGTCGTCATTTTTTTGCAACACCTCACCACCAATTTGCTTTTCGCACAAACACCAGCATCACCAACCCAACCAAATAACAGTGTTGCAAATTTTCCGGAGGCAAGTGCATACACGAATTCCAACCTCACTTACATAATCATCGATGCACCGAACAGCACCTTTTGCTATGATATATATGCAGAAGGAAAATTAATGATTCATCAAACGAGCGCCCCCGGTCTTCCGGGTAATGAAGGGTTTAAAGCAAGAGAAGATGCAGAGAAAGTAGCGCAACTGGTAATAGAGAAAATAAGAAAAGGTGAGATGCCACCGACAATTTCTATAGATGAAATGCCTGTACGCAAGTAGGCGGAAAAAAACTCGAAGTGGTAAAATGATTCAATGCTACTTTAGAAAAAACGCATCAAATTTTTTAAAACCGAATACTCATGAAAAACATTTTCACAATCCTGATTGCACTCACAGCAGTTGCATTCACATCCCAAGCACAAAACAATTGGGTACAAAAAAGTGACCTCGGGTTTGGTAGCGCGAATGTATCTGAACTAACGCCCCGATCTGGAGCAGTGGGTTTCAGCATCGGCAGCAAAGGATATGTTGGTACCGGTTCTGCAACCGATGGCATTAAAAAAGATTTCTGGGAATTTGATCCTGCTACCAATGCCTGGACGCAGAAAGCCGATTTCGGAGGCGCGGCAAGATTTTATGCCGTAGGTTTTTCCATCGGAGGGAAAGGATATATCGGCACTGGTACAGATGGTTATAACTATAAAAAGGATTTCTGGGAATATGATAATGCTACCAATTCCTGGACACAAAAATCCGATTTCGGCGGCACAGCAAGAGATTGGGCAGCAGGATTTTCTATCGGCAATAAAGGATATATCGGTACAGGTTATGCACCAGATGGCTATAAAATGGATTTTTGGGAGTATGATAATATGACCAATTCCTGGACACAGAAATCCGATTTCGGGGGTAGCGGAAGATTGGGAGCTGTAGGTTTTTCCATCAACTCCAAAGGATATATTGGTACCGGTTCTGCAACCGATGGCATCAAAAAAGATTTCTGGGAATACAATCCTTCTACCAACATCTGGAAAAAGAAATCAGATTTCGGAGGAGCGGCCAGATATGGAACCGTAGGTTTTTCCATAGGCAGCAAAGGCTATATTGGGACTGGTATCGATCCTAATTATAACTATAAAAAGGATTTTTGGGAATATGATCCTGCGACCGATGCCTGGATACAGAAAGCCGATTTCGCGGGCATGGCAAGATACTTAGACGTAGGTTTTTCCATTGGCAGCAAAGGATATATTGGAGCTGGTTTTACCTATGTTGATTATAATTACAGTTATGCAAAGGATTTCTGGGAATTCGATCCTGCTGTAAATACCTGGATTCAAAAGATCGATTTCGTGAGTATAGCAAGAATTGGAGCTGTAGGTTTTTCTATTGGCAGCAAAGGTTATATTGGTACCGGTTATACGGGTGAATTTTTCAAGGATTTCTGGGAATACAATACTACTACCAATGCATGGACACAGAACGCAGATTTCGGGGGCACGGCAAGAAAATTTGCTGTAGGTTTTTCAGTTGGTAATAAAGGATACATCGGTACCGGTTATGCAACCGATGGCTATAAAAGGGATTTCTGGGAATACAATCCAGCTACAAATACCTGGGCACAGAAAGACGATTTCGGAGGCGCGGCAAGAGACTATGCCGTAGGTTTTTCCATCGCCAGCAAAGGATATATTGGCACCGGGCATATTTACGATTATCCTTTTTATACAAAAGATTTTTGGGAATACGACCCTGATGCTGATACCTGGACACAGAAAGGGGATTTCGGGGGCACGGGAAGAGAGGGCGCTGTCGGATTTTCCATCGGCAGCAAAGGGTATATCGGAACGGGGTATGATGGAGTTGGACCTACCTTCCATACAAAGGATTTTTGGGGATATGATCCTTCTACCAATGCGTGGACACAGAAACCTGATTTCGGGGGTACGGCAAGAATTGGAGCTGTTGGTTTTGCAATTGGTAGCAAAGGGTATATAGGGACCGGTGACGATGATAATTATACCAATAAAAACGATTTCTGGGAATACGATCCAAGCGTCAATATCTGGACACACAAAGATGATTTTGGGGGCACCGGAAGGGAGGGCGCCGTCGGTTTTTCCGTCGGAAGCAAAGGATATATCGGTACCGGAAGTGATCCCTATTTTAAAAAAGATTTCTGGGAATATACTCAAGATAGTCTTGAGACTTTATCGCTCACATCGAATATAGTGCAACCTAATGATTTAGTGCTTGTGAGTTATTCTACGGTATTAACCTTTAATGCTGACAACATTTTCACTGCGCAACTTTCTGATACAAGCGGAAGTTTTTCTTCGCCAATTGATATTGGTTCTCTCACTTCGACTACATCAGGGACAATAGCTGCTGTCATTCCTGCATCAACTCCGTCCGGAACTGCTTACCGCATTCGGGTGGTAAGTTCTGATCCATCAATTATAGGAACAGACAATGGAACAAACATTAAGATTAGTTTCACCGATATCTGGTTACAGAAAGCGGATTTCGAGGGGCTTAACATCGACATAGGTTTTTCCATCGGCAGTAAAGGATATATTGGCGGTTACAAAGATTTCTGGGAATATGATCCTTCTACAAATGTATGGACACAGAAAGCCGATTTCGGAGGCACTGGTGCTGGTGTAGGTTTCTCGATCGGTAGCAAAGGGTATATTGGTTCCAATGGTTCCAAAGATTTCTGGGAATATAATCCTGGTACAAATGCATGGACTCAGAAAGCTGACTTTGGAGGCACGGCAAGATGGGGAGCCGTAGGTTTTTCGATAGGCAGCAAAGGATATATGGGTACCGGCCTCGATATTACTGGTACTTATAAAAATGATTTCTGGGAATATGATCCTGCTACCGATGTCTGGACAAAGAGAGCCACTCTTGCAGCCGGGGAAAGATGGTTGGCCGTAGGTTTTTCTATCGGGAGCAAAGGATATATCGGGACCGGTTATAATGAATGGGGATATTATCCATATTACCATGATCAGTTTTACAGTGATTTCTATGAATATGATCCTGCTACTAATAAATGGACAGGGAAAGCTAGTTTCGGCGGCACAGCAAGACAGTTAGCGGCGGGTTTTTCTATTGGCACCAAAGGATATATTGGTTGTGGTGATTATTATTATGATTATGATGAGCAGAATGATTATTATTATTACTACTACAAGGATTTTTGGGAATATGATCCAAATGTAAATACCTGGACAGAAAAAGCGGTTTACGGGGGGCCGGCTGGAAAAGGCGTTGGTCTCTCTATAGGCAGCAAAGGATATATATGCAGTGGAAAGGATTTCTGGGAATATACACCTGAAATGCTGGTCACTTGTAATGTTCCAACATTGCTCTCAACGGGTAATATTACAGCCACTAATGCAAATCTAAAATGGCAGACAGTTAGTGGTGCACTAAGTTATAAGATCCGATACAAAGTAGCAGGCACTTCAGAATGGAACAATACCAAATCCCTCGAGCATCATAAAACATTAAACGGGTTAGCAGCCAACACCGAATATGCCTGGCAGGTGAAATCATTTTGCGAAATTGATCCGGTTGTTTCTTCCGAATGGTCACCCAAAGAATTTTTTACTACGGCTCCACTGAAACTTACAGATGAGGAATCAGAACCCACCTTCTTAGAAATTTATCCCAATCCCTTCTCCGCTTCCACCACCATTTCATTTTCAATACATCAGAATTCCAGAATACAAATTGAGCTGTTGGATATCGCTGGAAGAAAACTGCGAATACTGTTAAATGAAAATGTGACTGCCGGAAATTATGAATTGAATCTCAATCGTGATCAATTGAGTGCGGGAATTTATTTCTTACGGATGAAAATTAACGCAGTCCTGATGGTGAAAAAAATGGTGGTGGAATAAAAAAGTGAAGCGTATGAAGGGTATGTAACATGTAATTTATTGATTATGAAAAACAATCATTTAATTTTTTTTGATCTTCAAAAGTTAACACTATGAGAAAAATTAATTTACTACTCCTGATTATTTTGAGAAGTTCATTTGCAGTTGCTCAAATCACAGCACCGGACATAGCATGGCAAAAAACCATTGGTGGCAATGGAACTGATCAACTGTACGCTGTTATTCAAACTATCGATGACGGTTACCTTCTTGGCGGTTACTCTTCATCCGGTATTTCCGGTGATAAAACGGAAGTCTGCCAGGGAAACAATGATTATTGGGCAATAAAGTTGGATGCCACAGGAAATATGGAGTGGCAAAATACCATTGGAGGTAGCGCCATTGATAATTTATATAATGTCATCGAATCAACAGACGGAGGATATTTTTTAGTTGGTACTTCAGGGTCAGGTATTTCAGGAGACAAAACTGAAGCGGTCCAGGGTCTTTGGGAAGTTAAGCTCGATGGTACAGGCAGCATAGCATGGCAAAAAAGCAGTAGCGTTCTATACTTTGATAAAAGTTCTGCAATTCAAACTTCGGATGGCGGTTACCTGGTTGGCTGCACTCGGATTGACTGGTCTGATTATGATACAGATTATTTCGTGGTGAAGCTGGATGCTTCGGGAAATTTTCAGTGGCAAAATACTATGGTAGGTGGCTATACTCCTGATTACCTGCATGCCATTGTTCAATCGGATGATGGCGGATATCTGCTGTGTGGATCCAGCTCAGGTGGTAACGGTCCAGACTACTATAACGACTATTTGGTAGTGAAGCTGGATGCTTCAGGTAATACGCAGTGGGAAAATTACATTGGCGGCGATTCTTATGATGAATTGTATTCTGTTGTCAAAACTGCAGACGGAGGTTACCTGCTCGGAGGATATTCCTATTCAGGTATTTCAGGCGAGAAAACCGAAGCGAGCCAGGGAAGCAATGACTATTGGGTGGTTAGACTGGATGCTGCAGGCAGTATTCAATGGCAAAACACAATTGGAGGAAGCGGAGAGGACATGCTGCATGCTGTTGTTCTAACCTCCGATAATGGTTATTTGCTTGGAGGAACTTCAGCATCAGGTATTTCAGGAGACAAAACTGAAGCAAGCAAGGGCAGTTCCGATTATTGGGTAGTGAAACTGGATGTTTCCGGTAACATAGAATGGCAAAAAACCATAGGGGGTGATTTATTGGATGACTTGAATTCTCTAGAACAATCAACTGATGGAAGTTATCTTTTGGGCGGTTATTCTTCTTCAGGCATTAGCGGTGATAAAACTGAAGTGAGTAAAGGCGGCAATGACTACTGGGTGGTGAAGCTGAATGCGTCTGTGGTATCCAGTGAATGCCAGGTGCCATCCGCTGCTTTAACAGTGAATATCACTGGCACTACCGCAAAACTAAAATGGCAAACCACCCCCGGAGCCCTCAGCTACAAAGTTCGGTACAAAGTCGCCGGCACTTCTGAATGGACAACTACTAAATGTCATAATAATAATAAAGCACTTCAAGCATTGGCAGCGGGCACTGAATACGTCTGGCAGGTGAAGTCGATTTGCGAAATTGATCTGGTTGTTTCTTCCGAATGGTCTGAAAAACAATTCTTCACTACCGATGATTTGCGATTATCCGAAATGGCCGATGACGAAATGAAGTTTTCGGTTTATCCCAATCCCATTTCCTCTTCTGCCACGGTAACGTTTTTCTTAAGTAAAGAATCAAATGTCACCATTGAAATGATGGATGTAAATGGAAGATCATTAAGAGTAATTACAAAAAAGGATTTTTCAGCAGGAAATCATGAAGTGATCTTTAATCGTGAATCATTGGTTGGAGGTATTTATTTCTTACAACTAAAAACCAATGAAGGAGTGATGAGGAAGAAACTGATCCTCCTTCACTAATTTATACAACGAAGCTTTAGCGCAGTTGGAAGTTTTTGCGGGTAAATGATGGAATAAAATTGATAGCGTGTTAAATAAACAAATCAACTCATCCTTATGAACTTTTGAAATCATGAAAAAGATTACATTTCTTATGGCAATTTTACTTGCAGCCGGTTTAACCAGAAGCCGGGCACAAGATACCTGGACTCAGAAAGCCGATTTCGTAGGAACAAGAATAGGGGCAGTTGGATTTTCCATCGGCAGCAAAGGGTATATCGGTACTGGGGATAATGGAATAGGTCTTACAAATGATTTCTGGGAATATGATCCTTCAATTAATATCTGGACTCAGAA
This sequence comes from Chitinophagaceae bacterium, assembly GCA_016717285.1. Lineage (NCBI taxonomy): Bacteria > Pseudomonadati > Bacteroidota > Chitinophagia > Chitinophagales > Chitinophagaceae > Chitinophagaceae bacterium. The sequence continues at coordinate 381,017 of JADKFU010000004.1, read as the reverse complement.
GGCCGATTTCGGAGGTGCAAAAAGATTCAACGCAGTCGGATTCTCCATCGGCAATAAAGGGTATATAGGAACAGGTGATGCGACTGCGGCTAAAAAAGATTTTTGGGAATATGATCCTTCTAATAATACCTGGACTCAGAAAGCCGACTTTGCGGGAACAACAAGATGGTCGGCTGTGGGATTTTCGATTGGCAACAAAGGATATATCGGTACCGGTTATAATGGAAATTCTAAAAAAGATTTCTGGGAATATGATCCTTCCACTGATGCCTGGACGCAAAAAGCTGACTTTGGTGGTGGGGAAAGACAGAGAGCAGTTGGATTTTCGATCGGTGCCAGAGGGTATATCAGTACTGGCCTGGCTCCGGATGGAAACAATAAAAATGATTTCTGGGAATATGATCCTGCTACCAGTATCTGGACACAGAAAGCCAACTTCGGTGGCGCAGCAAGATCATTGGCAGTCGGATTTTCTATTGGTACCCAAGGGTATATCGGTACGGGTCAAATTTTTTTCTCCGATAGCAAGGATTTTTGGGAATATGATCAGGTTACTAATACCTGGATAGAGAAAACCGACCTCGCAGGAACGGAAAGATTTTGGGCAGTCGGATTTTCCATAGGCAGCAATGGATATATCGGAACGGGCTATAATGATAATCAAGGTTACAAAAATGATTTCTGGGAATACACTTTAGAAAATACTTCACCCACCTGCGCTATTCCCACCACCTTTTCTGCCTTCAACATCACCCCCAACACCGCAAAACTTAAATGGCTGAATATAAACGATGCACTCAGCTATAAAATAAGATATAAGACAACCGGCACTTCCGAATGGACTCTCACCAAGTCTACAGAAAATCATAAAAACCTTAACGGATTAGCAGCCAGCACTGAATACGTTTGGCAAGTAAAATCTTTTTGTGAGATTAATCCGGTTGTAGCATCTGATTGGTCAGCCAAACAATTTTTTACTACAGCTCCATTAAGAATATACAGTGTAAATGTTGAGGCAACAGTACTTGAAATTTATCCCAATCCATCTTCCGGAAATTCCACGCTTCATTTAATCCTCACACAATCCTCACTAGTCACCATTAAAATTTTTGATGTGAATGGAAAAGAAATTTCAACTGTGTCGAATGAAATCTATGAAGCGGGTGATCATTCACTGCCGATTAATACAACATCATTTGCAAAAGGAATATATCTGGTGCAAATGATTTCAGCAGATGGAATTCAAAATCAAAAACTGCTGCTCCAATAAATTTAGGACTTGAAGGAGTTTCCACTGTAATGAATGCTAACCTTTAGCCTTTAAAACAGCCTGGATTTCAGTCCATTTTACAGTATTGTTTACGCTCTCTTTTTGTGGCTGTTCTACCTATATCATACTCGCCACAATTGGCTATTGACAAGGCCTTTTAATGCCGCCATCTTTATGTCTTGATTATTAAATATTCAAAAAATAAACACCATGAAATTTATCCATCGTATTTTTTATTTGCTCCGGCTGCTAGTCGTTACCTGGCTGGTAATACCACCTGAAAACACTGCTGCGCAAACTCCCGACTGGAGCACTTCGATTGCATCTCTTTTATACAGCCATTGCACACACTGTCATCATTCGGGAGGTATCGCCCCTTTCTCTATGATGACTTATGAGGAGGCATCCAACTGGGGCTTTTCCATGTTGACTCAGGTAAATGCCAAGCGCATGCCTCCCTGGCCGCCTGATCCAAATTATTGTCATCTCAAGGATGAGAATGTGCTCACGGAAAATGAGATCAATGCAATTAATAACTGGGTAAACAATTATATGCCCATAGGTGATATTAACCTGGCTCCGCCACTACCCATCTATAACGGATCTTCTATCATGACCGATCCTGATGAAACTTTTCACCTACCGGTTTTCACACTTCCTGATGAAGGCAATGTGTACTGGCGGTTCGTGAATCAACCCGGATATACCGAACCCAAATATCTTAATGCTGTTGAGTTCGTAGCCGGAAATCCTTCCATTGTTCATCACGTAACATTGGGATTGGACAACACGGGCCTTGCGGAGATAGACGATCAAAATTATCCCGGACCCGGTTGCCCGAGAGGTTTCGGGGAGAATCCTGCAGTAAGTGTCTTCATGTCGCAGAGTGAAGGGCGGGTTTCCACGCTTCCCGCTAACATAGGATTTGAAGTGCTTGTTGGCACTGATTACGTTTCTGACATGCACTATTTTGCAGATACGTTGAATGAAATGGACAGTTCAAAAGTGAATCTGAAGTTCTGCACGGTTGCGAACCCACGTGCAGTAAAGACAGAAAAAACACTATATGGTAATCTGCCATGTCTCATTGACGGGCCGTTGGAAATTCAGGCCAATACCGTTAAAACATTTCACCTGGTATCAGCGGCGTATCCGGAAGATCGCTCACTACTGGGATTTGGTCCGCACTCACACTTGATATGCCAGTCGTGGAAGGTGTACATGGTGATTCCTGCAGGTGACACTGTTCCGCTGATCAGCATTCCTCATTGGGATTTTGACTGGCAGGGAAGCTACCTGCTTACTAAAGTGATCAAGATTCCGGCTGGTTCCATCATATATGGAACAGTAGTATATGACAATACCACTAATAATCCCGACAACCCGAGTAATCCACCGCAAACTGTTTATGGCAATGGATCAATGCTGGGTGAAATGGCGCAAGTGCATTTCTGGACGATGGACTATGAGCCCGGTGATGAAGATATAATCCTCGACAGTGCTTTTTATGGTTATCCGACGGGAAGTGCCTTTCATAAACCCGCAGGATTGCTCACATTATTTCCCAATCCGGCTTCGCAAAAAATTTCCGTAGCATTCACTGACAATAATGGTCAGGAAGTTGAATTCTCGGTATACAATCAGTTTGGTGAATGTATGTCGGTAATTAAAAAAAGATGGGTTGAAAGCAATCAAACAGTTGAACTGGATTGCAGTTCTTTCCCCGCAGGCATTTATCTTTTAACAATGCGAAACGGAGAAACAGTCAACACGAATAAGTTTGTAGTTGTGAAGTAATCTTTTCATTTTTCCGAACATGGACAACGCGAATTTCGCGGAGAGAAATAATTTCTTTCATGAGACCATACAAAGCATCGATCCGTTTTTAATCTGTACCATCCGCATCATCTTCTGTTCGATTTTACAGATCATTGCAGATTGATTCATGAAGACAAAGTGTGAATTCCTCAATTCAATATTTATTACCAGCCGTCATATTTTATTGTGGATATCTTCTAAATTGCAATTGCAATTTTTTATGATATGAGTTGCTATATTGATGTCCTGATTTCAGCCAAAAAAACATACACATGGCCACAAAAAGCAATAACACCAACCGGTCTTCAAATGAAACCGGCGTTGAATTGGGCGCCTGGATATTTTCTACCGTGTTTTTTATCAGTATAGTTTGGATAATGGCAAATATTCTTCACCGCATTTTTTTCTTCTGAACTTTTTTTCACCCTGTAAATAGTCAGGAGTTGATAAGTAGCAGCGAAGTAATAGGTGTTCCATTCTTCAGCACACGGAGAACCTTGGATTCGCGGATAAATACGGTTTGATTAAATAGAATTGTGCCGAAAGATATAAGTCATGGCAACCGTTGCTTTACAAACTATAAATCCGTTTTTAATCTGTTCAATCCGCGTGATCCGCGTTCTACTCCTAATTCACCATCAACAATTTCGCAACACAAGTTACCGAACCATCGGAGTTGGAGGCCAATACCAGGTACACACCCGTTTTTGCGCGTTGGCCATTGTAATCATTTCCATCCCAGATCACCTGTCCCCCAAGTGCATTGGTTCGATAGATCAGGTTGCCTTCCGCATCTGTAATCTTTACTTCCGCATTGTTTACCACACGACTGATAGCAATGGGACCTGTATAGCTTTCCCGCACGGGATTGGGAAAAACAACAGGTTCGCAACTCTTCACTGAACCACCGGTGGCATCGCCGCGGTAAACCATAATGCCTTTTTCAGTACCAATATAAACTTCGCCGGTAGAGTTGTCAATGTCGAGGGCAGTTATATAGTCTGATAACAGCGGACTGTTTTCCGTGGTAAAGTGCAGCAACTCTTCAGTTCCGTCTTCAGAAAAAAGCCAGATGCCATTGTCAGTGCCAAACCATTTACGATTGGCACCATCCACTACAATTCGTTTTACATTTTCCGTTCCTAACAAATACCCATTGTAACCGTCATCAGCGGTGATTACGATCTGTTGCGCATCGCATGGAAATTCAGAGAATATATCACCCGGACAATAATAAACCGTAACCCCCTGATCCGTTCCCACCCAGATATTTCCATCTTTATCTGTTGTAAGACAATTTACATTCTGAGAAGGAAGATTTCCCTGGCCCGGACCGGTGATCAGCTTTTTGTATTGATCATCCGATTGATCTTCGAGATTGGTTCCGTAGTTGAACACCATGATTCCCTGCCGTGGCAATACAAACCATGTCTGGTCATATTCATCGAACGTCATCTGTAGCACCCATTGCTGATCAATAGAAATGGTTGGCTCAAAGCTGAGCCAGGTATTATCTGGTTTCATTACACAAACAGGAGTAAGCGAACCGAAATTGGCTGCCCACATATTTCCATGCCGGTCAAATGCAATATCGGTCACTTTTACACGCGCTATATCTCCGTTCGCTCCGGTGAGCGAACTGTTCTCCTGCGTATATTGATTCACAATACCCAATTCATCATCAAACTCAAGCATACCCAGCCATAAACTGCCGAAGTAAGCGTGATTGTTTGCGGGATTTACGGATACACAAACAATATCGAAGGAGTCTTTCAGGATGGGTGTGTTATTGACATCATAAGAAAACCATTCATCATTCAAACGGGTAAAAAATCCGCTGCGGTTATAGATAAATCCGTAAGACGCATTGTAGCCGCCCGGCGCAACGTATAAATTATGGGAAGTGCTGTTTGCCGCCAGGTCAAATACGCTGGATGTATAAGGACCGTTTGGAATGAAAAACGCTGTGTTTCCATTCGAAACTTTTTTCAATCCTTCATAGAGATCCGCAATCCAGATCGCATCATCATCTTCAATGGCCTGGTAAGGTTGACCACTATAAATTGAATCCAGCGCACCGGAAGTATTTATCGTCATTACCCGTGTTCCGGAAGAACCAATTTGCGCCATCACCAATTTTGATGTTCCTGGTTCCATTTTCTTCACAGGATATCCATGGCGGATCAGTTGTGGAGTCCACAAACTGCCTTGCTGGATAAATAAAGTGTCACCTTTTGAAGCATATACTGAACCATTGAAGTATGCAATGTCAGAGAAATTACCGGTAGCAAGTCCGTCATCAGATGTAAAGGTGTACCAACTCCTGAAATCGACAAGCGTCGGGTCATTCAGCTCGGCGCGCAGCACGCCGGCAACTGTTGCTGCATATAAATAAATGCCATCGCAGGTGAGGTGATTTACCTGCAGGTTGGCGCCATTCACACCAATGTAATAAGTATCCTTGATTTCATATTTAATCAGATCAACCACCACAATGCCGAAGCCGCAACAGAGATAAGCGTAATCACCATAGAAGTACACACCGTAAATTGATTTATCACCTACAATGCTTTTTCGTTTGATATCTGAAATATTAATGATCTGGCCATTTTTCAGGATGTCGATATTACTGTTGAGGTAACAGATCATCAACTGATTGTGGGATTTATCAAAAGCCACAATGTTTGATTGTATATCCGAAAGGCCGGTTACAGTAGTTAATTCCTCCATCGAATTATCACTCTTGTCAACTGAATACACCGTTAGTTCCGTGGCACAATAAATCTTATTCTCAGAAGCGGTAACGCCGATAGCATTGCGATAAGGCAATTCCGTTTTCCACTGGCCTAAAGCGAGGGGCTGGGAAAATGCGGCAGGAAATCCAGCGACAATTAAAAAAATAGCAGGAATGAAAAATTTTCTCATGGTTGAAAGCGAAAATAGAAAGAAATGAGCAGAGCAAGTGAACGTGGAGCACGGTGGATTATTACATGATTCAAAATTGCATTCAAACTGCGTAACTTCGCCCACTTTTTGTCATCCATGTGGAACAACGTAGTAAGTAGTGAGTAGCGAGTAGCGAATGACCAATGACTATTGACCAATGAACCAATGATCAAAATGCCCAACACCTATCCCGAACATAAATCCCTCGACCTCGTTGCCATCGATCAGCAAATCCTGCAGTTCTGGAAGGAGGAGCAGATTTTTGAACAAAGTGTTTCTTCCCGCAAGGGTAAAACACCTTACATTTTCTACGATGGTCCACCGTCTGCCAATGGTCGTCCCGGCATTCACCATGTAATCTCCCGCACCATCAAAGATTTGTTTTGTCGCTACAAGACCTTGAAAGGGTTTGAAGTGAAACGCAAAGCCGGCTGGGACACGCATGGATTGCCAGTTGAACTTGCTGTAGAAAAAATGCTCGGCATCCGCAAAGACGACATCGGTAAAAAGATTTCTGTAGAGGAATACAACCGCATCTGTAAGCAAGAGGTATTAAAGTATAAAGATGTGTGGGAAGACCTTACCAGGAAAATGGGTTATTGGCTCGATCTCGAACATCCATACATCACTTTCGAAACCGATTACATTGAAACATTATGGTGGTTGCTGAAGCAGTTTCACACCAAAGGATATTTGTATGAAGGGTATTCCATACAACCTTATTCGCCTGCTGCAGGAACCGGGCTCAGCTCGCATGAACTCAATCAACCCGGCACTTACAAACCTTTGCGCGATACTTCTGTGGTGGCGCAATTCAAGATCAAACCGGAGTCACTTGTAAAAAGCCCGCTGGCAAAAATGGTGGCAGAAAACAGTGACTGCTACTTCCTTGCCTGGACTACAACACCCTGGACATTACCTTCCAACTGCGCTTTGGCAGTAGGAGAAAAAATCATCTATTCATTGGTAAAAACTTTCAATCCTTATACTTACCAGGAAGTCAGCCTGGTACTTGCAAAGGAACTGATCGGAAAATATTTTCCTGATAAGAATGCAGCATTAATATGGGAAGATTATAAACCCGGAAATAAAGACATTCCGTTCAAAGTGCTTGGCGAGTTAAAAGGAAAGGAACTGGAAGGAATAGCCTACGAACAACTGATGCCTTATGTGCAACCTGATGGCAATGCCTTTATGGTAGTGACGGGCGATTTTGTTACGACAGAAGATGGAACCGGCATCGTTCACATCGCACCCAGCTTTGGTGCAGATGATTTCCGCATTGCGAAAAAATACGATATCGGTTCGCTCACTTTGGTTGATAAGCGCGGCCGCTTTACTTCGGAAGTAACAGATTTCGCCGGTGAATTTGTGAAAGAGCAATACTTAACGGATGAAGAAAAGGAAACAGAAAAGAAAAAGCAGGGCCGGGAAAAGTACCTATCGGTTGATGAAAGAATTGCTATCAAACTGAAAGAAGAAAACAAGGCTTTTAAAGTCGAAAAATTTGAGCACAGTTATCCGCATTGCTGGCGCACCGATAAACCAATTCTGTATTATCCGCTCGATTCCTGGTTTATCAAAACAACGGCTGCCCGCGACCGGTTGATTGAGCTGAATAAAACCATCAACTGGAAACCCGAAGCCACCGGCACGGGCAGGTTTGGCAACTGGCTCGAAAACCTCCTCGACTGGAACTTGTCGCGTTCACGTTTCTGGGGTACACCACTTCCCGTCTGGACCACCGAAGACAGAACTGAAGAAATGTGCATAGGTTCCATAGACGAACTCACCAAAGAATTTGAAAAGGCGAAAGCAGCCGGCTTCAACTCAACATTGCAACTTGAAATCATAAACGGCAAGCTGCAAATTGACCTGCACAAACCGTTTGTCGATGAAATCATTTTGCTTTCAGCCTCCGGCAAACCGATGAAGCGTGTTGCAGACCTGATTGATGTTTGGTTTGATTCTGGAGCAATGCCCTATGCACAGTTGCATTACCCCTTTGAAAACAAAGAATCGCTGCATGAAAATTTTCCTGCCGATTACATTGCAGAAGGCGTTGATCAAACCCGCGGCTGGTTTTTTACGCTGCACGTAATTGCGGTCATGCTTTTCGATTCAGTGGCCTTTAAGAATGTGATTGCCAACGGACTGGTACTTGATAAGCTCGGCAATAAGATGTCGAAACGGTTGGGCAACATTGTGGAGCCTTTCGAAACACTGAATCATTATGGTGTTGATGCCACGCGCTGGTATCTCATCAGCAATGCACAACCGTGGGACAACCTTAAGTTCGACAGCAATGGAATTGACGAAGTGCGCCGGAAGCTTTTCGGTACTCTCTATAATACATATGCTTTTTTTGCGCTGTATGCGAATATTGATGGTTTCACCTACCGGGAAGCGGAAGTGCCGATGCAGAAAAGACCCGAGATTGACCGTTGGATTTTGTCGTTGCTGAACTCTCTGGTGAAGGAAGTAGAGGAATCATTTGAGGATTATGAACCCACCAAAGCGGCCAGGGCCATTCAGACCTTTATAGATGCGCACCTCAGCAACTGGTACGTCCGGTTATGCCGCCGTCGTTTCTGGAAAGGTGAATATGAAGAAGACAAAATTGCGGCTTATCAAACGTTGTATACCTGCCTCGAAACGCTTGTCCAGTTGATGTCGCCCATTTCCCCTTTCTTTCCTGACTGGCTGTTCAGGAATCTGAATGGCGTATCCGGAAGAAAACCGGAATCGTCCGTTCACCTCACTGCATTTCCGGTTTACCAGCTTCAACTGATTGATAAACCACTTGAAGAACGGATGCAACTGGCGCAGGACATTTCTTCGTTGGTACTTTCCCTTCGGAAGAAAGTCAATATCAAAGTGCGCCAGCCGCTGAGCCGGATCATGATTCCTTACTCCAATGAGTCGTTCCGTGAGCAGTTGCTCAAAGTAAGAGAGCTGATTCTTTCGGAAGTAAATGTTAAGGAACTCGACTTTGTTACCGATACGTCCGGACTCGTTACCAAAAAGGTAAAGCCCAATTTCAAACTTTTAGGTGCCCGTTTAGGAAAGAAAATGAAAGCGGTAGGCGAGCAGTTGCTTACGCTCCATCAAGATCAGATCCAGATGCTGGAACTGGAGGGATTTATCGAATTAAGATTTGATAATGAAGCAGTTGTCATCAGCCTTGGAGAGGTGGAAGTGATTTCGGAGGACATTCCGGGCTGGCAGGTTGCTAACCAGGGCGACCTTACAGTGGCACTTGATGTTACACTTACGGCCGAGCTTCAGGAAGAAGGCAATGCCAGGGAATTGGTTAACAGGATACAGAAAATAAGAAAGGATCAGGGGTTCAATGTCACCGACAGAATTACGGTTTCTATTGAGCGAAACGAGGTAATAAATTCTTCGGTAATAAATTTTAAAAACTATATTTGCGCCGAAATTTTAGCCGACACTTTAGAATTAGTTGATTCACTGATGGATGCAGCAACCGTTGATGTGAATGATATGCCGGTTAAAGTAATGGTCAAACAAAAAAAGGTATCGTGATTATGGCAAAGAGCAAAAAGAAGGTTGCCGCCAAGCCTGCAAAGAAGTCAGCAGCTCCGAAGAAAAAACCGGCCGCAAAGAAGGTAGTAAAGCCCGCTCCAGAGAAGTTGAAACCCGCTCCTAAAAAACAGGTTAAACCGGCTGCCAAAAAGGCAACGCCAGCTAAAAAGGTCGCATCTAAGCCAGCCTCCAAAGCCAGGGTAAAGCCAATGCCTAAGAAAGTGGTGAAACCAGTGGTTGTAAAGAAAGCAACCAAACCCGTCGTAAAATCTTCTGTAAAGGCAGCAATTAAACCGGCGGTGAAGCCTACGGCCAAAATTACCCCGCAAGTACAGGGAAAGGCAGTGGTAAAACCGATTGTAAAAAAATCTATTCAAGCAGCAAAAAAGAAAGAGCCCGAATTGAGAACACGTTATAGCGATGATGAACTGGAGGAGTTCAGACTTCTTATCATAGATAAATTAGATGCAGCTAAGAAGGAATTGAAATATCTTCAGGACCAGATCAACCGCAAGGGTGACAATGGCACTGACGATACTGAAAATAAATTCGCGTCAGCCGACGATGGATCGAGCAGCATGGAACGCGAATACCTGAACCAGATGGCTGCGCGACAGATCATGTATATGGATCATCTTGATAAGGCACTTGTCCGCATTCAGAATAAGACGTATGGCATTTGCCGCGTTACCGGAAAACTGATTGAGAAAGAGCGTCTTAGGTCTGTTCCTCATGCTACCCTTAGTATGGAAGCTAAGATGAGTCAGTCACACTAGCCCGCACACTTGAAGTTCCTGCGCCCGGTTATAGTTATCTTATCAGTTCTGATAATCGACCAAACCCTTAAGTTTTGGGTTAAGCTGCATTTTGCCTATACTGAAAGTCTGCGCATTACCAATTGGTTTTACCTCTATTTTATCGAAAATGAAGGAATGGCCTTTGGCTGGTCGCTGGGCGGTGAATGGGGGAAGTTGTTGCTTAGCTTATTCAGACTGGCTGCGGTTTTCCTGATTGGTTATTATCTGGTTCGGCTGGTGAAGCATAAAGCTCCTACAGGCTTTATTACGGCGATCTCCTTTATAATGGCCGGAGCCATTGGAAACATACTCGATTCTGTTTTTTATGGATTAATTTTTTCCTCGAGCACATCAACACAACCTGCTACCTTGTTTCCTGCAGGAGGTGGTTATGCCGGTTGGCTCCACGGTCGTGTTGTGGATATGCTTTACTTTCCCCTTTATGAGGGAATTATTCCAACCTGGATACCCATCTGGGGCGGTGAATATTTAATTTTCTTTCGCCCGATCTTTAATATAGCAGATGCTTCAATAACTACAGGAGTTATCCTGATTATCCTGTTCCAGAAGCGATTTTTTAAGCCGAAGCCCAAGACAGCTTCACCTTTTCCGGAAGCAGAAAATGATGGAGACTCCGTTTCAGGATGATCCGGAATGGTTAAACATCCGGATTTTGTTCATCGATATTTCCGGTTACCAATTAATCTGCTATGGTCTGCATTTACTGTTTTTCAAAATTTTGCTGAAGCTTTAAACAGTAATTGTACCTTTGAAATTCAATCCATAAATCCCAAAAAAAAACCGTCATGAAAAAAGTTTACCTGCTGATCGTAATTGTTTTTCAATGTGCAGTGAGTAACGCACAAATTCCTAAACTGGTTTTTGGAAATACCACGAATGTTTCTATCCTTAACTATGATCCGGTGGTAACAGTTGTTCAATACGGTTCAGGAACAACGTCGCATAATTTTGACCTCAACACAGATGGCACTGGTGATATCACATTGAATATTGAAAGAAAATTATCATCACTTTATGAATCAGCTTACATCACTTTCCCCAATGCCGCTGCAGAGGTTGCATTGAATATTGCGGATGACCTGACGGTGGTGGCTTTTAAAACGGGTGATTCACTTTTCACGGATAACTATTCTTTCGACTTTGATGAAAGCGCATTTGACGGTGCTTTGCTCTATGTTTCCAGTGGTGCCAACAGTTATGGACAGTTTTCCATTCCTGCCTATCGTTACATGGCTTTCCGCATTCTTGCCACAGATACTTTATACGGTTGGCTGCGCATGTCAAGAACTGCTGAATTCAATTCAGACAGTCTCGCTTACCGCGTTGATCAATTAGCTTACGAAGGACCGCTCACAGATATTTTTCCCATTAATCAGTTGGAGGATTTCAAAATTTATCCAACCATCACTCAAGATGCCGTGTTTGTTGAAAACAACGGAACGTCAGAAACACATGCAAGTATTTATAGCTTAACAGGAAAGTTGCTGTATCGCGATGTGCTTGGGCTATCAAATAACGTGATGCATCTTTCAGCATATCCGGAAGGGATGTACCTGTTGGTGATTTCTACTTCAGCAGGCAACCGTACCATTAAGGTGGTGAAGCAATAACAATTTTTTCTTGAGGTAACCAGCTGAAAGATTTCGCTTTTTGCTACCATATTTTGAAAAGACAAGGGTACATATTTGCGACTGCAATAATCACCATCATGTGGTCAGGTCAGTTTCATGCTGTTGCACAAGGATGCAGTTCTGCATCAGGCGCTGTATATAAAGGTATACTTGTTCCAACCACCACCTTTCAATCAGTAGCCGGCGCCAATGCCGGAGACTATTGGAAATTTGATGGCGCATCGTGTAATAAATATGTGTTTTCATTTTGTCCGGGCGATGGTGGCACCGTTTCATGGAATACAGAGCTGACCATAGATGACAACGCAGGAGCTGCAAACACGGGCGGTTACAATGATGATTATTGCTCCGTTAAATCTTACCTGGAATGGACACCAACTTCTAATTCCACTTATCGCATCTACATCACTAAAACAGGTTGTTCCAACATCAGCGCATCGTCAGGCACACTGGTTTATAAAGTAATTCCTCAAAATACGGTCACCTCCGAATATGCGCTGGTAGGAACAGCCGTTGCACCTTCCGGTTGCGCCACGCTTACTGCTAATGCTGTAAACAACATCGGTTGTGCATGGGATGTTAATTCTAATCTCGATTTCAGTGCAGCTTTCAGCTATGACTTTACCGTTAATCTCGGTTCGGTAGACGGTGGTGCCGATGGAATCTCCTTTGTGATGCAGAATGATCCGCTTGGCTTATGTGCCTGTGGAACCTCCGGCGGAGGCATGGGTGCAGCAGGCATCACAAAAAGCGTGATCATAGAAATGGATACGTATCTTAACTATGAAGACCGTGATGATGGAATGGCCGGCGTGGCTTGTTCCGGTGGCGCGGAACCAGATCACATTGATTTGTGGCTGAATGGAAATGTTAATCCAACAGGAGTTTGCGGAAGCATTGCCGGCGCGCGTATCATTCCCGCTGCAGTGCCTTTAATGAATGGGGCATCGCTTTACAATATTGAAAACGGCCTCGATCATACGTTGCGCATCAGTTGGATTCCTTCCGGCGTATCCGGAACGCTGACAGCCAGTTTGTTGAATGCCGGCGCCACCATCACCTATGGTACTTTTTCTTATGCATTTAATCCTACAACTGTTTTTGGTACACAAACGCCCTACTATGGTTTTACCGCCTCCACCGGCGCATTAACGAATCAACAGTCGGCCTGCCTTTCTACTTTGTTATTGCCTGTTGAAATTGCATCTTTTACGGCTTCCTGTAACCAGGGAACATCAGTAGTGTTGCAATGGAAAACCCTGAGCGAAATCAACAATCAGTATTTTTCCATTGAGCGTTCGGAAGACGGAATTCAATTCGCGGAAGTCATGAAGCTGGAGGGTGCCGGTACGTCCATGGCATCACATGAATATTCCTGGACGGATTTGCATCATATTCCGGGTACGGCTTATTACAGGTTAGTACAAAATGCCGGCAACAACGGCAAAACTTATTCGCCTGCGATAAGTGTTACTTGTGAAAATGCAAGTCAGCCTTCTATAACAGCCTATGAAGACGGGAATGGATATTTGAATATTTCCTTAGATGGACCTTCCATTTCCGAAGGCACTGTGCAGGTAGTGGACGTTAATGGAAGAGTATTGGTTACCCTTCCTTTTGATCAGTTGCAGGAAGATGAGCATGTTGCCGTAAATTTCTATACCGGAAAATTACCTTCAGGTATTTATGTGGTTACCTTAAAAAACCATGCACAATTTTATTGCACCAGGATAGCAGTGTTTTATTGATTTACGAGGAAGGATCAGTTACTTGCCTTTCTTAAAAAACTTTCAATAAGTGAAACACAAAAACTTTTATTCAATCCGCCGGTAAACGAAAATGGTTAAACCTGTCGACAGAATAGTACAGGGGAAAGACCCCTTTGAGGAGCCACGGGGGAACGACCCGCGCGCCTTTTCAGTAATGCATTGATCTGTGGCGAAACGCGTGCGCGCTCCTCCATAACTTTTCGGCACATGCCCTGGTTATGGATGACGATATTCAATCTTCATCCAATCCGGTTTGAACTTCGTATTTTTTAGAAAACTTTTTTCCGATGAAAGAATACTCCTATATAACAGTATGGAAATTAAAAAATACTTCATTAGACGAAGTCTGGAAAACAATTAAGGCGGTAGATGATTGGCCAAACTGGTGGAAAGGAGTGGTGAGGGTTCAAACTATTAAGGAAGGAGAAGCCAACGGAATCGGGAAAATATCTGAACTAACTTTTAAATCATTTTTGCCTTATACACTTTCTTTTCAATCTGAATTGCTGCAATTAAAATTTCATGAGTGTATGATTGGAAAAGCGACCGGAGAACTGGAAGGTAGTGGTGTGTGGAATTTCCGGATGGAAAATGAAACAATCAGGATTCAATATGAGTGGAATGTAAAAACAACACTCACCTGGATGAATGTGTTTGCACCTTTATTGCGACCCGTTTTCAAATGGAACCATGATTTGATTATGCAATGGGGTTTGGAAGGCCTTGCAAAGAAATTGAATGCTACTATTGTATAATGTTCAATGCTGCACAGTGATTAAAATAATACAATGAAACGACATCCTGTTTTAGCCCGATTTTCCCGCGAACATCATAAGGCATTGTTAACCGCCCAGTATATAAAAACGGATGCACCGGCTTTTCGTGGCATGCCGTTTTCCTTAGCAGGAAAACAGGAATACGTGCTTCGTTTTTTTCAGGAACATTTGAAAAATCATTTTCAGCAGGAAGAAGCCATTCTATTTTTGTGGGTTAGAAAAATGAAACCCGAAATGGCCGGTTTGATTGATGAGCTGGTTGCAGAACATCGCGCAATAGAAACATTGATTCGAAAAATTGAAAGCAACGATGACATCGAAACACAATTGGATGTCTTGGGAAGACTCATGGAATTGCACATCCGCAAAGAAGAGCGGATACTCTTTCAGCAACTGCAGGAAAAATTATCAACCGAAGAATTTGCAGCAATAGAAAATCAACTGACCTTCGACAATGGCAAATGATTATTCTTTAATCAGTTTATTATAGAGATGATTATTTCCAACTGACACTTCCATCACATAAATTCCCGCAGCAAAATTTTCAAGCGTTAGTTTGAAAACTGATGCATCTTTCTCAAATAAAGTAGTGCTCAAAATTTCACCCAATATATTTCTTACACTTACCTGTATTGAATGATCTGTTGCATAATTAAAATGATAAAATGGATTTTCAATGGTAACTGATTCCTGCGCAGGATTCGGATACATGAACAGCTCCGTCGTATTATCTGAAATTTCATTCAAGCCCGTAGCAAAGGATGTGTTAAAGCGACTTAATACAAGATCATAACCGCCTTCCGGTGCATAAGACAATCCGCCAACTATTACTTTGTCGTCAGGTTGAACGCGCAGACAATGGCTTTCATCAACATGTCCCTGCGCATCAAAAGCAGCCCAGCCATCACCGCTAAATGTATAGTCAGGATCACCGGCATTGGTGAGCATCAGTAAACACACTTCTGCCGAATCATTTGAAACTGCATCATATTCACCCGTAACAGTTATACGTCCATCAGCCAGCACACCGATTTCAGCTGCCCAGTCATCGTAATTATCATGGTTAATAAACGAAGTTCCGTTCAAACCGAAATTGATGTCAGGATCTCCATTGCTAAGAAAACGGAACAGCATATAATCCAGTGAAACATTCCCTGCAATCTGCCCTGATCCGCTTAGAACAATACTGCCATCTTGCTGCACCACTAATGAGTTGATCGAATATAATGTTGATGCAACAAAGGTGACCACACCGTTATTTCCAAATGAATTATCGAATGTTCCATTGGAAAGCAATTTAATTAATACGCCTGTAGCATCATGATATCCGCAGCAAAGAATAGAACCATCGGATAGTAAGGCAATGTCCCTCAGAACTCCCAGGCCGCTTGATGGTAATTCATACTCAGCAAGCCCATCATCGCTGAATGTGTTATCGTTGGTGCCATCACTATTTAGCCTGAATATGCAGGCTTTCCAGGTAGTGGAAGAAAAAAGGACCGCACCACAACCAACGATTTTATTATCCGGTTGCAGCAAATATTTAACAGGAACAGCAGACAGTTCACCGAGCGTGGTTTCTACTATACCATGATCTCCGAAAGCAAAATCGAGTCGACCATCCGCTTTCAGTTTAGCAACAGTGGCTTCCTGCTTTTCGTCAATGCTATCGTGCGAGTAACCGCACACAAAAAAACTACCGTCAGGATTATTCAGAATGGATTGCGCATGATCGGAAAGATCATCAATATCAATGCGAACGAAACCTGTTCCACCAAATGATTCCTCCATGGTGCCATCCGTTTTATAATGGGCAACGAGGAAATCACTGTTTACACCATAAGCGAAAGATCCGCCAATCATCATGCTCTCATCCGATTGCCATGCGATATAATTGGCGCCTTCATCAGAGGCCGCCGGAATCAGGTCGCCCCAGGTTTCTCCATTATTACCAAAGGAAAGATGCCGTGTTCCGTTGTCATTGAACTGTGCCATAAAAAAATCATTGTTGCTGATGCCATGCTTCGCGGTAGAGGTAAAATTGATTTCGTTGTTACTGTTTACATGCAGGTCAGAGTTATAGGTAAGCACTTCGGAAGAAAGTTTGGTTTGTATAAAACCATCTGCGCCAAACAGCGAGTCAATGATTCCATTCTCTTTATAACCCAGTAGTAAGAATCCATAGTCGCTGAAAAAGACATCGTTCCAGATTACGCCTGCAATAATTTTTCCGGTTGGAGAAATGCTCAGGGAAGTAGCGATACCCATGAAATTGGGAAAAGGTGTAATCACTCTTCCATTGCTGCCGAAGCTGTTATCAGGAATTCCATTTGCACTCAATCTGCAGATCGCTACACGATCCCATCCTGTTACCGGATCTTTTGAATTACCTGCCACTACTATTTTTCCATCGCTTGAAATTTTGAGAGTATATGGAATATCTGCAGCCATGTCGATATTTGCCGCAGCCAATCCATCGATGCCGAAACTGCTGTCGATTACGCCATTACTTTTATAACGTTCTACACCGAATCTGCCACCGGTAGTGGTTTGTCCGCTGATCAATATTCTGCTGGATGGATCAATGGCAAGTTTCATTGGATTCATCAGGAGGTGTCCGGATACCTGAACAAATCCGTCTCCGCCAAAAGAGGCATCAGGTGTACCATCATCTAAAAGTCGTAACAGGAGCAGCTCAGGAGTTGTGCTGGTTACTGTGCCGGCTGCAAGTATTTTTCCATCAGGCAGCACGGCAACATTGTACAGTGCTTCTCCATTGGCAGAATAATCGAAGTTATAGATTCCATCACCTGCGAAACTGCTGTCGGGTAAACCATTTGCGAGCAACCTGACTACTAATAATCTGCTATAAATACCACCTGAGATGTCCGTAAATGTTTTACCGGCCAGTACTAATTTACCATCTGACTGCAACGCCATGCTGTAAATAAAATCATTGGAATTGCTGATGTCAATCACCACGCGACCGTCATTTCCGAAAGACGGATCTATGCTTCCGTCATCATTAAAACGCAACACCGCAATGTCGTTGCTGTCTGTTGTTGAACCAATGCTGGTATATCCAGCCAGTACAGTTTTGCCATCAGGTTGAAGCACAGAAGTTTCGGCCACATCGCTGCCGCCGGCTTCATGCAGCTTATTGATTACGAAACCGTTATTACCGAATGTAGGGTCGAGCACATTTAACTGTGCGGCGGTAATACCTGGAATGGAACACGACAACACAATCAACAGAAGTTGCTTTGGGGAAAACTGAAGGCTGAATTTTTTCACGGTGTAAAAAGTAAGTGGGTTACAAGAATTTAAAGAAACAACATTTAGTCAGTCTGCCAAAAAAATTCTGATTTCGATTCAGTGAAAACTATCAGTTCTTTTGACTTTCGCTTCCGGGATTGGAAGTAAACCAGTTAATGCTTTTGATCCGAAGAACCGGCAGTTTTTTGTGGACACCGTAGAAGTTGTTTTGAAATCAATCAATATAATTGTTACATCGCTTACCCTTCGGCTGCGCTCAGGGTGCGCTTCTTGCAAAGCCGAACCCTGAGCGCAGCCAAAGGGTGTTCCAAATAGCATTGTAAAAAAATTAATTGATTTCAAAACAGATTCGTAGATGTATACTGAAAATGTACGCTTCAAAAAAATTTATAGTATGCATTCTTTTAAATCAGAAATTGATTGACTCAGTTTTCTTGCGAGCGAGAAAATACCCGTAATCAGAAATACATAGTAATTTAAAGCCGTGTCGTCATCATCAACCATGAATAAGGTGTTGCTCTTCAATCCAAGAGCCACTAATTTCAAACCACGCATTCCCAATTCTGTATTGCAGGTGGCGGCGAGTATTGATGGAATTTTCGACTACGCAATTGTAGATGGAAATATTGAAAAGGATCCGTGGCAAAAAATCTTACTGTACCTGCAAACCGATACGTTCAATTGCTTCGCGCTTTCTGTAATGCCCGGACCGCAGTTGAAACAAGCGATACCATTTTCAAAAAAAGTAAAAGCATTGTTTCCGGAAGTGATCATCATCTGGGGCGGTTACTTTGCTTCCAATCAATCAGGTGTGGTGCTGAATGCGGGATACGTTGACTATGTGGTATATGGTCCGGGTGATAAAACTTTTCCGCAACTGCTGCAATTGTTACAACGAAATGAAGGGAAGGTGGAAGCCATTAAGCAAGTCAACAATTTAATTTTCAAAGATGGTGAGCAAATTATAAAAACAGCGAAGGATGAACTCTATGATCAGGATGAGCTTCCACCGTTGCCCTATCAAAAACTGGATACATTTTATCCGATCAAAAAATACCTGGGCAAAACCTATCTCGGCAATCATACCATCGCTTATCACTCCAGTATTGGTTGTCCGTTTAAATGCGCGTTCTGCGGTATCGTTCCCATTTTTAACGCGCGGTGGAAAGGGAAATCGGCCATCAGTATTTACAACGACATCAAATACCTGAAAGAAAATTTTGGTGGAGACGCTATCGAGTTCCACGACAATAATTTTTTCGTATCCGAAAAACGCACTGTTGAATTTTCCAACCTTATCAGGAAAGAAAACGTGGTGTGGTGGGGAGAAGGCCGCATTGACACTATTGATAAATATGAAGACGCTTCCATTGCAGCCATGCGCGAAGCAGGTTGCAAAATGATTTTCTTTGGCGCGGAAACAGGCAACGACGCCATCCTCAAAAAGATGGATAAAGGCGGCACACAAACAGGCGAACAGATACGCAAGTTCGCCGCGCGTATGTCGAAGTTTGACATCATTCCCGAATACTCCTTTGTGCTGGGAACGCCGGGCGATACGGAAGAAGAGGTGAACAGGCAGATTGATGAAGACATTGCTTTTATCAGGGAAATAAAATCCATCAATCCGAAAACAGAAATTATCATCTACGTGTATTCTCCTGTGCCTACTGAAGGATCTGAATTATTTAACCGTGTGAAAGCGCAGGGATTTCATTTTCCAGAAACACTTGAAGACTGGATCTCACCGCATTGGGAAAATTTTGATCTGCGGAAAAACCCACTCACTCCATGGCTGAAACCGTACATGATCGACAAGATCAAAAATTTTGAAACCGTATTGAATGGCTATTATCCGACGGTGAGTGATGTGAAGCTCACTTCCATTAATAAAAAAATCATCAGTGGATTCTCCTCACTGCGTTATCATTTGCAATGGTATCAATTTCCGTATGAGATCAAGGCGTTGCAGAAATTCTGGCTAAAGTATAGGCAGCCGGAAGTGGAGGGGTTTTGAAGAAATCCCATGCATACTCATGGGCTTTTACAATTCATAAATAATCGTTGCTTACTTCAACCCCCAGATTTCAAGATGGGCTTTGTTCCACTGGACCGGATTGCAATCCGGTTCTACTGAGCATAAGATTTTCAATCCCTGATTTTCATGATAAGTAAACAAACATCCACAATAAAAAAGCCCATGCATACACATGGGCTTTACTATAAAAAAATAATCGTTGCTTACTTCAATCCCCAGATTTCAAGATGCGCTTTGTCATTTGCTGTGCTGGGTACCGTCTTGTAAGTGATGCGGATCTTTTTAATGGCGCGATCTTTTCCTTCGAGGTCCACTTCACGTGTCCATTCACCTTGCTTGATCAGCTTGCGCACTTCAATGTCCTGCGTGGTCTCATTTTCATACATGATTTTGATGTCCATGAGATCAAGGTTGCTGTCAGTAGCCTTTAACTTAATGGCTTTGTAATGATCTGCACCGATTACCGCAACTTCATCAAAATCTGTTTTTAAATCAGCGGTGGTTTCAACGATCTTATGCCATCCGGGAGTATTGTCCACTTCAACTACAGTCTTGGTTTGTGCAGTAGCTGAAAAGCCAAACGCAGCCAGAACCATAGTTACTATTAAAATTTGCTTTTTCATTTCTTATATTTTTTGTTTGTTAAAAGATCAACGTCATTGAGAAAATTGGGCCAAACTTTTTCCGAAAAAAATATTTTTCATAAAAAGCAAAAAACTGAGGAAGCAACTCCTCAATGAGGGGAAGCAGAGGGACGAAAAAAATTACTCCCTTAAAAAATAAATATAATATCGGTAAAGAGACGTACAGAATAAACTGATAGCTGAAATGCAACTGTCCGAATTGTAAATCAAATCCGTTACCTCAGTTTATCATAATAAAACTTTGCCTGATCCGGATGTCCGAGACCTACGAGGCAATCTCCAATCATCTTGTTATAGACTCTCAGCGATGGATTTTTTTTGTAAACGACATTCAGAAATTTAATCGCTTCTGAATAATTTCCCATGGAGTAGTAATTATATCCTGTCAATTCATAGATGTAATCCTGCTCAGGAAACAATTGATTGTAATCTGCCAGTAACTTCAGTGAGCCTTTATAGTCTGATTGTAAATAAAGTGTACATGCTTTCCAATACCAGCTCATAGTATTGGTTTTATTCGTGTTGAATGCTTTTTCTATCAGATCGGAGGCTGCTGCTAAGCTGTCTGCTTTCATCATTCTGTAAATCTGTATTTCATCCCTGCTTTCCCGTTTCACAATAAAGGAAAGCGGAACGTTGAATCGTTCAATAGTATGAATCGTACCAAACGGCGGAAACATGGCATCAATCGCTTTCTCATTCAGAAACACAGTGGAGATAACAGCATAATCCCAGTCAACGGCCCACATGTCTTTAATGGAAACATATTCAAACTTCACTTTTGCGGAATCATATTCAAGCTGCAATGCGTTTGCATTATTGCTGAGCACGGTTATTCTTTTATCTCCCACCAGTTCATTATCCAGCAACCATTTAACACCATCATGCGTGGCCAGTTGCTGATAATCAGTATCGTAATGTTTATAGATACCAGACAAGCCACCGCTTAAGTGATTGTAATAAACATAGTTGTACGGAAATGCACGAACCTGCCAAACTAATAGATCAATCATCGAAATGGTCAGCAATCCCGCCATCAAATATTTGAAGACCGGTTTCCTGATAAGCATAAGCGCTTGTGTTAATCCAAGCGACGTGATGACCACCACAAACGGATAAGCAAACAGCACATGCCGCCATCCGTTGTAAATGGGTGCATGTACGAGCATCACATACGCCACGGGGAAAACAGCAGCGTAAAACAACATCCAGTTAAATGCTTTTTTGAAGTGATGTTTGCGCGACAGCAATATGGCGGCTGAGATTACAAATCCGATCATCATCACTTCAGGCACCGTCATGTAAATTAAATGCAGCAGGTAAGAATCGGTATCTATTTTCTGCGATGACCAGATCTTGTTGTCATACAGCATTGAAATATTGTGCTGAAACTTTTTTGTGGTAGCAAGTCCTTCGGTAATATGTGCCAGTCCCTCGTGCCAGAAGTTTGGATACGTAAGCAATGCAGCCAATGTGCCCGCTGATAAAACAACCAGTAGCGGAACAAAGCATTTTTTGAGCAGTTCCGGCCTTTCTTTTTTATCGGCTGAAAAAAAATACCAGCCAAGTGTAAAAAATCCAAGATACGCTGGTAACAGTATGCCACTGATACGAATGGAAACTGCCGCCGCCACGCTCAGGGCAATTGCAAGCAATGTGGTCCTGCGTACTGCCGGAAGTGTTTCTAAAAAAAGCAGCAGGTAATAAAATCCTGCAGCGAACGCCGCAGCGAAAGGAATATCTTTTGAATTAAAAAAGGCATTACCCGAAACAACAGGTGTAAGAAAAATAAGCCACAGTGCTAACAGTCCTGAACTCCAACCCTTCAACTGTTTTGCAATCAAGCCGGTAAACAGCAATAATACGATGCCTGCCAAAGCGCATAAAATATGATGGGTGATAAATGGATTCGCAGGCCGGATAACTACATTGATAGCAGGTGCGAGCATTTCAAACAAGGCGCCATAATATTTTTGATCCGGGAAGCTTGTTTCATTTACTTTAAGTGCAGCGTAAGAAGTGTCTGCACCAAAGGTCTTAAAGTAACTGAGGGTGGCTTTTCCATAAGCATAATCAATAGGAGTATCGGCAGGAACGCCCATCCGAAAGGCACCCATCAATAAAAACAAGCTCATGGCAACGAGACTGAACCAATAAACAGGCTTCGAGGGAATCACAAATTTTCCAATGGTAATATCATCTGTCGGCGCAAATTCAGGTAATACCTTACTGACAGATGGTGGTTGCTCCTGCAATTTTTGCTTTCTGAAATTCTTTTTTGCTGAAGCTGCCATCTGAATATGCGGTAGTAATTTTTCTATGAGATTCCTGTTGAACGAATATCAATCAGGGAGTGAAACTAAAAATAATCAATATTGAATACCGGAAAATATTTGCGCATAAAAACTTGTGGTGGCTTTACTGAAACGGCTACCTTTCGGAATTAACTTTTCATGAAATCACTTCCCGGATTTATTGCGCGGTATGCCTTCCGGCCGTGGCTCGAAAGATACCTTTCAAAGCAGCGGACATATCGCTATGCAAACATTTCTATCCAGGTGCTTCCGGGAGTTTTTCATCCGGGTTTTTATTTCAGCAGTAAATACCTGATACAACATTTGTTGCAATTTAATCTGGATAAAAAGTCAGTGCTCGAACTCGGTGCAGGAACAGGCATGCTTTCTTTTATTGTTGAACAGCACGGTGCAAAAGTTACCGCATCAGATCTTGGTACAAAGGCAATTGAAAATCTCTTGCTGAATAAATCATTGCTCCATTCAAATGTTGAAGTAGTTCACAGTGATCTTTTCGATACCCTTCCGGTTTGCACCTTTGATTTCATTGTGATCAATCCACCATACTATCCAAAGCAGCCGGGCTCCGATGCGGCTCTTGCCTGGTATTGCGGAGAGCACTTTGAATATTTTGAAAAATTATTTTCAGAGCTTGCCCCGTTCATGCATGCTGCAACAAACTTATTTATGGTGTTGTCAGAGGAATGCGATTTGGTTCGGATTGAAAGCATTGCACGTGCAAATAAATTCAGGATGCAGGAAGCGAGCTGTAAAAAGTTCTGGGGAGAATCGAATTATATTTTTGAAGTAGTTAAGAATTGAATTTTTTAGAAGTGGGATAATCTGTATTGATCTGATGCTACCTACTCAAAATGACAAGCGTTTGACTTTTTTCGTTATGAAAGTGTTTATGCAATTCCTTAATTTTCCATCTTACAGTTTTAGATGCACGGCACTTTGTAATGTTAAATTTGCGATTCAATTTTTCCATGTAATTCTTTCACAATACCTCAAAAAGCGACCTATTGTCCGCCACCGCCAACATTGCTGAAAATGATGCTGTTGCTGCTGCATCACTTACGGCCTCTGCACTGAAAGTATTGTTGTATTACGACTTGTTCCGCTATCCTTTAACCGTTTCAGAAATTCTTTACCATTGCCGGCAGACAGGCTGCAATGAGCAAGAACTTACAGACCGCCTTCAGTCATTGTGTGAACAGGAATGTGTCTTTTATTGTGATGGATTTTACCTCTTAAAGGACGATCAGCAACTGATACTCCGCAGAAAAAGAGGCAATCAGATGGCCGCTCAAATGATGAATAAAGCTGCCGGAAGAGCTTCGTTGATCGCACGATTTCCCTATGTGCGAAGTGTTTGTGTGTCAGGTTCATTATCGAAAAACTATTTTGATGAAAGCACTGACATCGACTTTTTCATCATCACCGCACCCAATCGTTTGTGGGTGTGCCGTTCACTGCTTATTCTTTATAAAAAGATTTTCCTGCTGAATTCGAAAAAATATTTCTGCGTTAATTATTTCATTGACACTGAAAACCTTGAAATTCCTGATAAGAATATTTTTACTGCTACGGAAATGATCACGTTGATTCCATTCTATAACTTCAATCTTTATGAAGAATTTATTGCGGTGAATTCGTGGGTAAAGGATTTTTATCCCAATGCTTCACTGCGTAATCAAATGCTGGCGGATAAAAAGGATGGATTCTTAAAAACGATTTTTGAAAAGTTGCTTAATACTGCTTTAGGTGAATGGCTCGACCGTTATTTTTACAAAGCAACCGTAAATCATTGGAAGAAAAAATTTCCTGGCTTTAATGAAGAAGAATTTGAAGTGAACATGCGCTCGCGCAAAGATGTATCAAAACACCATCCGCAGGGGTTTCAGTTTCGGGTATTAAAATTATACCGTGAAAATTGCGAAGCGTTTGAAGCAAAGCACGGCATATCTTTGCTGTAATGGCTGCCATCCTCCTTTCCAATACTTATTTTCTTTCTTTCGATCGCAAGCAATTGTCGCAGATGCAGCCGTACCCGCCACTGGCGACTTTGTATGCCGCCGCCGTTTTGAGAGACAAAGGATATTCCGTTGCATTGCACGACACCATCTTCGCCCAATCGGTGAATGACATCATTCCTGTTTTTGAAAAGGAGCGTCCTTCATACTTTGTGATCTATGATGATGGTTTCAACTACCTCACCAAGATGTGCCTCACCAACATGCGCGAAGCCGCATTTGAAATGATTGCCATAGCGAAGCAATACGGTTGCACGATCATCATTTCCAGTTCTGATGCAACGGATCATGCGGAAGAATACCTTCGAAAAGGTGCGGATTACATCATCAAAGGGGAAGCGGAAATCACTTTGCTGGAATTGTTGGAGGCACTTTCTACCGGAAGCAGCAGTAATCAAAACATTGCCGGTTTGTCTTTCTTATCAGGAAGTGAAATCATCAACACATCGAAGCGTAACGTGCTGCAGCACCTCGACAGCATTCCGTTCCCCGCATGGGATCTTGTTGACATGAATCTTTATCAAAAAAAGTGGCGCGGGAAAAACGGATACTTCTCACTCAACCTCACTACCACACGTGGCTGTCCGTTTAAATGTAACTGGTGCGCCAAACCCATTTATGGCAACCGGTACAATTCGCGATCGCCACAAAATGTAGTGAATGAAATAAAAATGCTCTTGCAAAAATACAAGCCTGATCATTTCTGGTTTTGCGATGACATCTTTGGATTAAAACCCGGCTGGATCAAATCGTTCAGCGAACTGGTGCAGCAGGAACAGCTCCATTTCAAATTTAAAATTCAGTGCCGTGTTGATCTGTTGCTGGAAGAAAACAATATTGAATGGCTTGCAAAGGCAGGCTGCGAAACTATTTGGGTAGGTGCTGAGAGCGGATCGCAAAAAATACTGGACGCCATGGACAAAGGAACACAGGTGGAACAGATCTATACTGCTACAAGACTATTGAAGAAGCACAACATCAAGCCGGCGTTCTTTTTACAATTCGGCTATTTGGGCGAAACCAAAGAAGACATTGCTGCCACTAAAAAAATGTTGCTCGAGCTCATGCCGCATGATCTCGGCATTTCAGTTTCTTATCCGCTGCCCGGCACTAAATTTTATGAAAAGGTAAAGGAGCAGCTTCATGTAAAAGCCAACTGGACCGATTCTGATGACCTTGCGATGATGTATAAAGGAACGTATTCGCCGGCGTTTTACCGGCAATTGCATACGTATATTCACAAATTATTCCGGAGGCAACAGGGAATAGAAAGTATTGGGAATTTATTCAGGATGCCCCTTCAAATAAATAAACAACAGTTGCGAAGCATAGTACTCTTGCCGTATTTTATTACGCTAAGTTGGTGGAACTACTACAAACTGAATTTTATTGTTCGCAATTAAAACAGCAAACCTGTTGCAAATTTCAATAGCAATTTACCTTCCGTAAATCAACCACGTGTTCGTTTTTATTTTTCTCAAACCGAAACTGCATCTTTACAACCTGCCAAAATGTTTCGTTGCTGATGAAGATGGAAAAAAAATCGTGACCGTCTTTACAAGCGTAATACATTCTCTTACAGCAGATCTGCAATTACAACATGAACAACAGTCAATATCTCAAATTGCTTTCAGGTCCGTTGACTTTTCTGCTTATCCTGTTGTTCGTGGATCTTGAGCCGGGCAATTTCCATATCACACAAATGGCGGCCATCACAGCATGGGTGGCCATCTGGTGGTTAACGGAAGCGACGCATTTGTCCGTGACTGCCTTTTTACCTTTTCTGTTGATTCCAATGTTTGGCATTGCCGACTCAAAATTGGTGGCCGCGCAGTATATGGATCAAACCATCTTCCTTTTTATCGGCGGCTTTCTGCTTGCCTTCGCTATTGAACGATGGAACCTGCACAAAAGAATTGCACTCGGCATATTATCACGGCTTGGAAACAGTCCGGTCAGTTTGTTGGCCGGTGTGATGATTACCGCCTATCTTATTTCCATGTGGATCTCCAACACTGCAACTACCATGATGTTGATTTCCGCCGTACTTGCAGTGATTGCTGAAGCGGAAGAACAATCACTCATGCCCAGGCACAAAGATCATTTTGCAAAATCGGTGTTGATCGGACTTGCTTATGCTGCTTCTATCGGTGGTATGGCTACACTCGTAGGTACGCCGCCCAACATGGTATTTTATAAAACATATCTCGATACCTATCCGGATGCGGGCAACATGAGTTTCTTCCAGTGGTTTTTAGTAGGCGCGCCGGTTTCGTTTTTTTTACTGATTGCAGCATTTTTTATTTTAAAATGGCTGTTTCTTCGCGGCACAAGTGATATCCGTTTCGACAAATCTCACTTCATGAAAGAACGCAATCAACTGGGAAAAATGAGTTTTGAAGAAAAAACCGTTTCTATTGTTTTTGGCATTACCGCATTGCTTTGGTTTACGCGGACAGATATAGATTTTGGCAACTTCAGCATGCCTGGTTGGGACAGGTTGTTCGGTGGCCATGCAAAATTTATTACCGACAGCACGGTTGGAATTGCGATGGCATTTTTACTTTTTTTAGTTCCTTCTAAAAATGAAAAAGGTCAAACGTTACTCAGTTGGAAAGAAGCGGCAAAACTTCCGTTTGGCATTATTCTTTTGTTCGGAAGCGGCTTTGCACTCGCAAAAGGTTTTGAAGAATCAGGCCTGAGCAACTGGCTGGCAGGCCAATTACTTTTTCTGGAACATGCAAACACCATCGTAGTAATCGCCGGCATTTGTGTAATCGTTTGCATCATCAGTGAGTTCGCCTCCAATGTGGCCAGTATTCAATTGGTTTTGCCCATTCTTATTTCCATTCAAAAAGCAACGGGCATTTCCCCATTGATGTTACTGGTACCTGCAACATTGGCTGCTTCATTAGGATTTATGCTGCCCGTCGCTACTGCTCCCAACACGATTGTTTTTGGAAGCGGCAGAATTAATAGCGGAGCTATGCGCAACGCAGGTTCTTTGCTCGATCTCGCAGGCATTATCATTATCACTTTATTTTCTGCTTTGATAGGTACGCTGATCTGGAAATAAACATGAATTGCAGATTTATAAATGTGACATTTGAATACAATTTAGTTTCAAATAAAAGCGCTTGTTAAAATTAATGCTATGAAAAATTTTCTGCTAACCGCAACAGTATTTTTTCTGATTGTTACTGCATTGTCACAACTGGCCATGCTGCAACCCCTTTTAAAAAAAGAAAATGATGCTGAACATGAAATGGAAGCGGCAGAGAACAACGACTATTTCTTTCTCCAACACAGTTTTCCTTACGGGAAAATTGATTATGCCGCACATCATGCTGCAGCCATTTCATTTAAACAAGCGCGATCAAATGCGTTTGCATTAAAAACAACGGATATTGCTGAATGGGCATTTGCAGGACCGGTTAACATCGGCGGAAGGATTGTTGATATTGAATTTGATCCCACCAATGCAAATACTGCTTACCTCGGCGCGGCTTCAGGTGGCGTTTTTAAAACCAAAGATGGTGGCAATACCTGGTTGCCGGTATTTGATAATGAAACCACTTTGTCAATTGGCGATATTGCGGTGGCTCCTTCCAATCCGTCGGTTGTTTATGTTGGAACCGGCGAAGCAAACGGTGGCAGCGGTTCATTAACTTATGATGCAAATGGAATTTATAAATCAATTGATGCCGGTGCCACATGGACGAATGTTGGCCTTCAAAGCACACACATTACCGGTCGTGTCGCTGTTCATCCTACCAATCCTGATATTGTTTTCGCGGCTACGATGGGTGATTTATATGGACCAACTCCTGATCGTGGTTTATACAAAACAACTGATGGTGGATTAACATGGACCAATGTTTTATTTGTGAATGATTCCACCGGCGTGGTTGATGTTGTGATTAATCCTGATAGTCCGGATATCGTTTTTGCTGCTACCTGGATGAGAACACGACGCGCCAACACGAAAGATTATGCCGGCGTGGAAAGCGGTGTTTGGAGATCAACAGATGGTGGAAACACATTTATTAAACTTGGTGCGTCCAATGGATTACCACCACAAAATGTTGAGTATAGCCGCATCGGTATCGACCTTTGCAATGCATCACCCAACGTGGTGTATTGTGTTTACATCAATGATCAATATGGTTTTGGCGGGCTTTACAAGTCCGTTAACAACGGAACAAACTGGACGGAGACGAATGATCAGTTTCTTCAAAACAGCATGGGTGGTGGACAAGGCTACTGGTATGGCCGGGTGAAATGCGATCCGGTCGATCCCAACATTTTATTCCTGATAGGATTTGATATGTACAAGACGGTGAATGGCGGAAGTTCCTATTCAAACACTTTTTCCGGAGTGCACGTAGATCAGCATGCCGTGGCTATTCATCCGCTCAACCACAATTTTGTAATGCTTGGAAATGACGGCGGATTGCATGTTACAACCGACGGAGGTAATAACTGGAGTCACAATATTACAATACCCATTTCCCAAATTTATCGTACTGCGATTGATGATGGTAATCCCACTAACATTTATGCCGGCTTGCAGGACAATGGTACAGTGCGCACTCTTTCAGGATTGCCGGATGATTACCAATCTATTTTTGGTGGTGATGGATTTCAATCTCTTATACATCCAAACGATAGTTACACCATTCTTGCCGGCTACCAATATGGCAACATCTGGAAATCAACGGATGGTGGTTATAACTGGAATCCTTCTTACACCTATGGAATTTTCGGAACCGGCAACTGGAATTATCCGCTTACGATTGATCCGCTGAATAACAATACGATCTATACAGGCACACAAAATGTTTTCAGGTCTGTTGATTTCGGTGATACATGGTCGGCGATAAGTCCTGCGCTTACGCAACTCGATGGTACAGGTACACTTATCTTCGGCACTATTACTTTTATTGATGTTTCCCCGATTGACGACGATATCATTTATGCGGGAACTGACGATGGAAAAGTATGGAACACACTCAATGGTGGTGCAAGCTGGAATGAAGTTGACAATGGATTGCCTGAACGCTGGGTTACTTGTGTGAAGAATGACCCATTTGATAAACACACTGCTTATGTCACACTTTCCGGTTATCGTTTTCATGATAATGCGAATCATGTTTACAAAACAAATGATGACGGACAAACGTGGAGTGACATCGGTTCCAATCTTCCGGATGTGCCGGTCAGTTGCATTGTTGCTGATCCTGCTTATCAGGAAACACTTTATCTCGCTACAGATGTTGGCGTTTATTTTACCACCAACGGAGGAACAAGCTGGCAAACGGCAGGCACCGGAATGCCCATCGTTGCCTGTGTGGATTTGAAATTGCATCAACCCACACGCACTTTGGTAGTTGGCACTTATGGAAGAAGTGTTTATAAACTGAATCTTGACGATTTGGTGGGAATTACTGTTGCAGAAAATGTGGCTGCTGAATTTTCTGTTTTTCCCAATCCGTTAACTGACGGAGATGCGAATATAAATTATACACTCAATTCATCATCCGTTGTTTCTTTTGCTATTCAGGGTTATGATGGAAAAATCATCAGCAGGAAAAACGTAACAGGAATTGCTGGAAAAAATACGTTTGTTTTTGATATGAAAAACTTAGCTGCAGGTGTTTATTTATTGGAAATGCTAACCGGAGAAAGGTCTGTGGTGAAAAAAATCGTTGTTCAATGAATGTCAAGAGTCAACGACGATTCAAGTAGTAATTTTTTTGCTTTCGAACTTTGCGCCTTTTCGCAATCTTTCTTTTTCACGTTAGTATTGATTATTGCAACGATTTTTATTTTAATATTTGCGTGAATCAGTAAGCAGTTGTTTTTAAAACCATAGACTGCAACCGAAAGAAAACATTTCCTTCCAAATTTTACCGTTCACACATGGATTGCGATCTTTGCGCCTCCATCAAACATCCTATGATCACTTTCAACCGCCACGAATACGATAATGATACATTAGTTGCACTTTACAAAGCGCTCGTAAAGCCAAGGGTAATAGAAGAAAAAATGTTGAACCTGCTGCGACAGGGAAAAATCTCCAAATGGTTTTCAGGTATCGGTCAGGAAGCGATTGCCGTTGGCGCAACCATGGCTTTGGATGCCGATGAATACATTATGCCATTGCACCGCAACCTCGGTGTTTTCACCTCGCGCAACATGCCGTTTGTAAAACTCTTTAGTCAGTGGCAGGGAAATGAAAACGGTTTTTCAAAAGGCCGCGAACGTTCTTTTCATTTCGGCTCCAATGAGCATCACATCGTTGGGATGATCTCTCATCTGGGACCACAACTCACTATTGCGAATGGCATTTCATTAGCGCATCAGCTACGCAAAGAAAACAAGGTGTCACTTGCTTTCACCGGCGAAGGCGGCACCAGCGAAGGAGATTTTCATGAAGCATTGAATGTTGCCAGTGTCTGGAATTTGCCGGTCATCTTCTTAATTGAAAATAACGGCTACGGATTATCTACTCCCTCCTCCGATCAGTTCCGATGCGAGAAATTAGCTGACCGGGCGATTGGATATGGAATGGAAGGCATTACGATAGATGGAAATAATATTCTGGAAGTGTACGATACTATCAAAGGCGTTCGTGATTACTGCATCAAGAATCAACGGCCTTATCTTGTAGAGTGCATGACTTTTCGCATGAGAGGGCACGAAGAAGCAAGTGGTGTGAAATATGTTCCGAAAGAATTGATTGAAACATGGGCCAAAAAAGATCCGCTTGTTAACTATGAAAATTACCTGCTTGCAAATAATATTATCGGGGAAGCTTTGAAGGAAGAAGTGCGAAACGCTGTTAAGCTTGAAATAGAGGAAGGTTTACAAATAGCTTTTGCCGAACCGGAAATAACCATTGATACGGAAAAGGAGATACAGGATGTGTATGCTCCTTATGCACCGGTCATCACAACGCCTTCATCAACCGGTTCCGAAAAAAGATTGGTTGATGCCATTGCACAAGGCATGAAGCAGGCAATGGAAAGGCATCCTGAATTGATTTTGATGGGACAAGACATAGCAGATTATGGTGGTGTTTTTAAAATCACGGACGGATTGCTACAACTTTTCGGGAAAGACCGTGTGCGAAATACGCCGCTTTGTGAATCAGCCATTCTTGGCGCTGCGCTTGGATTATCAGTGAAAGGATTTAAGTCAATGGTGGAAATGCAGTTTGGCGATTTTGTGACCTGTGGCTTCAACCAGATCATCAATAACCTCGCAAAAATCCATTACCGCTGGGGACAAAATGCAGATGTGGTGATTCGCATGCCAACAGGAGCAGGTGTAGGCGCAGGACCGTTTCATTCGCAAAGCAATGAAGCATGGTTCACCCATACACCCGGCTTGAAAGTAGTATATCCTGCAACGCCTTACGATGCGAAGGGATTGTTGCTGGCAGCATTTGAAGATCCGAATCCTGTAATGTACTTCGAGCACAAAGCATTGTACCGGAGTATTTCCGGAATGGTGCCGGATGAATATTATACTGTTGAAATAGGTAAAGCCAACCTGGTGCAGGAAGGTGATGATGTATCCATCATCACGTATGGCGCCGGCGTTCATTGGGCAGCGGAAGAAATTGCGCTTCGCAAAAAGGAAAATCCGGATTTCTCTGCTGACCTTCTTGATCTGCGCACCTTGCTGCCATTTGATAAAGATGCAATTGCTACTACCGTGAAGAAGACCGGCAAAGTGATCATGCTGCATGAAGATTGTTTAACCGGTGGCATCGGCGGAGAAATCGCTGCCTTCATTTCCGAAAACTTTTTTGAACATCTTGACGCTCCGGTTATGCGTTGCGGATCTTTGGATACACCTGTTCCATTCGCCATTCCGCTGGAGAATAATTTTCTTCCGAAAGAAAGATTTAGAAAGGTGTTGGAAAAGATGTTGAAATATTAGTCAGGTCCGGAAAAATCAGGCTGTACTTTTTTAATTACTGCTTACATTATTGCTTTCTTAAAACCTGTATAACAACCCAACACCAAAGGAATACAGCAAATAATTTTCTTCCGGAACGTCTTTCTTCAGCCCCATCACATACCGTATTCCGGTATAACCCTGCAAAAATATTTTTTGTTGAATAGGATACTGCAGCGTCATTCTTCCTAATAAACTCACCACTGCGCCCGGATGGTAACTGATGAGCTGTCCTTCATTATTTAAACTATATCGCAAACCGCCACTGTACCATCCATAGGCAGCTCCTCCAGTAACCTGCAACCTGAATTTACCTATCGGGAAACGGTAGCCGAACACTACAGGAATTTCAAAATAACGACCGGATGATTTTACTTCCTCGCTGTGGCTTATGGTATCGTAAGCCACAATCTGCTGGTACGAAGTGTCATAAGAAAAATGCAACACTGAATCATACACCAGCACCGGTATGGAATCAATGACGACAAAAAAGGAATCAATCGACCACATGGAATCAACAGTCACGGTTTGCTGAAGGAAAGACTGATCAATCACGGAATCTAAAGTAGCAGTGAAATGATCTTTCACTGCAAACTGTCCAACGCCTGCTCCTGTCAACCAATTATTAATACGATAATGCAAAAGTGCATTCCATTCAAAACCTGTTTCATTGCTTTTCGTAGCGGGAACAGTGATGATCGACATTCCTCCTGTTGCTGATAATTCAAACGACCGCACTTTGCTCCAGTGATTTTTTCTCATGAACGTCGATGGACTAAATGCCCCTGCGGAGACAGGTACTGTCTGTTTCTTTGTCAACGAAAGATTGAATTCAGGGACAGAAAGATAGGGAATGAATGAGTTGCTCAATTCCTCATTCAATTGATTATAATTTGATGTTGTATAATTATTTTGGTTCAACCTTTTATCTGCTACAGATGAAGAGTTGTTTTTATTATTTTCATCCAGTTGTTCCTCCTCTGCATGGATTGAAGCAACCAATACTTTATTAGAGTCATTTTTTTCCGCTTTCATAAATGCTGCTGACAGCATTTCTTGCGAAGTTGTTTCTTTATTAGGGTCAGTAGTAGTTGCCTTCTCCTGTTTATCCGAACGGTAATTCTTTTGTGACTGTTCGTTCGTACCTGTTGATGAATCACTGGCCTTATAACCTGATGCTGAAACTTCCGCTGCAGAACCATTAACTTTCTTCTCCGTTTGAAGCGGTGTTGCTTGTTCCATTACAGATTGTGCGTGTTGTATGCTCGCTTTTTCTATACGCTGTGCTTCATGATTCAAAGTATCAATTGACACGGAAGATGAAATAATGTGTGACTGTTTATTGCCTGCTTTCTTTTGTTCCTGATAAGAAACTGTTGAAGTTGGCGATTCGTTTTTGTTAGCTTCATCTTTATATAGACCGGAATAATATCCAATGGCACCACATAGCATTACACTTACTGCAACCAGTGTAAATAATTTCCACTTCCATGAAATCCGGGAAGTTCTTTCATGTCTGTTTATCACCTGCACTGCTTCCTGCCAGTAGGCTTCATTAAATTCAGGTTCCTGCGCTTCGAGGTGCTTCCTGAACAGCTCATCAATTGGATGTTTCGCGCTCATTGGCTTTTTAATTTAAGAGTAAAGCGTTCTTCTTCTTTCAGCATCGCACTCAGTTTTTTACGTGCCTCTGACGTATGCCATTTCGAAGTGCCTTCTGAAATTCCCAGCAGTTTCGATATTTCAAAATGAGAATATCCATCAATGGCAAACATGTTAAACACGGTGCCGGTTGCTTTGGGTAACCTGCGCACCAAATCAAGCAACGCTTCAGCATCATAGTTATCACGAAGTGTTACATCCTGACCACCTACCACTTGCAAATCAGCATGTTCAGCGTGTGCGGTGTTGGTGATGTAATTTTTTTCTTTTCTGAAATGGTCAATGATCGTGTTAAGCATAATTCTTCTTATCCAGAAATTAAAGGGAACCTGCGTTGAATATTTGCTGAGGTTCAAAATGATTTTCAGAAACCCTTCATTCAACACAGCTCGACTGTCAATTTCATTTTGATGGTACCGGCTACAAATGCTCATGAGCAATGGATAGCATACACGATACAATTCGTACTGTGCTTTACGGTCATTTTTTCCGCATCTCTTTAGTATGTCTTCGTTGATCTCCATGTAAGGCAAAAGAAAAGGAGCTGCAAATCAACTGCAGCTCCCTTTCTTCTTTGCACCTATTGCTTTACAAAGCTGCCGGTAAATATTTTTCCGTCACTTACAAGTTGTAACAGGTACATGCCTGAATTCAAGTGCCGGAGGTCAACCGTATTGAATCCTCCTGCATTCACTGCAATGTTTTTCTGATCAACCAACTGTCCTACCCTATTCAGGATACGAAGATTTGCAATACCATTAATCGATGCAGGAAAGGTGAATTGCAATGCATCATTTACAGGATTGGGAAATACAGTTAGTTTCTGCGTTTCAATGGGAGAAATTGCTGAAATAACTTGTGGTTTAACATTCAATACAAAACCTGAACGGGTTATGTCAACACCTCCATTTACGAGCGAATCCATTAAGCCTATCCATTGACAATAAGATGATGTGTTGTTACTGTCACACTCAATACTCAGGCAAACCTGGTAGGATCCATTTTGAGCGTAAGTATGGGATGGATATTGAACCGTTGAGGAAGTTCCATCTCCAAAACTCCACAGATAACTGTTCGCACCTGTTGACATCTCTGTAAGCCACACGGTAGAATTTGCGGTATCAATAGCTGCTACTTCAAATGCTGCTTCGCAACTACCACCATTGTTGCTGATGGAATCCGGCGAGTAATAAATGGACTGGCAGGAAGTGGCCATGCAAGAACTGTCTGACACTACAAGACAGACGGTATAAATTCCTTCATCCTGAAATTGATGCGAAACCGATGCATCTGACGCGTAGGTTCCGTCACCAAAATCCCAGAAGTACGTTTTACTTGGATCATAATTGTAGGACATAAAAATTACCGAAGCATACGATTGATAGGCATAAAAATCTGCGTAACAACTGTCGCCGCTGTTTACGTAAAAAGAATCACAGGCTGTTGCAGAACAATTACTGTCAGTGTATTGCAGGCAAACATTATAAAGGCCGGCAGCCGCATAATTGTGGAGCGGATTGACTTGACTGGAGGTTTCTCCGTCGCCGAAGTTCCAGCTATAAGTGCCTGTTCCACCGCTTCCATTGCTGGCATAAAACTGCACCTCGCTTCCAGCGGCCTGAAAGGTAAACGATGCCGAACAGCCGGGATTGGTAACCGTTACAAATTCACAATAGGTATCTGAACAACCCAGCAAACTGCTGATCTGGAGGCAAACAAGATACATTCCTGCCTGGCTGTATTCATGCACCGGTTCGAATGCGGTGGAGGTGCTGCCATCACCAAAATTCCAGCTGCAGGCTATCTGTCCCGCACCCGGAATTGAGCTATTGCTGAACGTGAGTTGCAGTCCATCTTCTGTATAGTTAAATCCGGCAAAACAACTTACTGTGTTTGTAGAATCTACATACAACGTATCACAGTGTTGATCGGCGCAGCCGTTTGCATTCTGCATAAATAAACAAACCTCATATATTCCCTGACTGCTGTAATAGTGTTCAGCATTGATGTCTGTTGAAGAAGTGCCATCACCAAAGCTCCAGACAAAACTGGTGGTACTGTCTATTGGTTCAGATAGATTGGCAAAGTAAACGTTGCTCGCGTTTTGTGAAAATGCAAAATCAACATAACAGACTTGCGCTTGCGAGCTGACTAACAAGGCTAAGAGCAGTGGAATGATGGTAAAAGTTTTCATGGTTTAAATTTATTTAATGGCTAACACGATAAAAAAGATGAAAAGGTTGGGTGACGGAAAAAATAAATATAAATCTAAATGCGGGAATTCTTTGTTCAATCCGGTTTCTAAAAATATTTTCAGAATACGTTTAATTCATCATCAATCTGTCAATTAATCAATAGGAAAGGAATTTCAAGACAGGTGTTAGGCGCATTTAACCTCGAATTGTACATTTGAATTCTTAAACAATGACCCGATGACACGATTTTTACTCTTATGCCTGTGTGCTTTTTCAATAGCAGGCAATGCACAAACAGTTGGCTGGTTTTATAGCAATCCCGGCACAGCAGACGGATATGTGTTGTTCGCACCCGGAAGCAGCAACAATACCTACCTGCTTGATAAATGCGGAAAAAAAATCCATCAATGGCAAAGTTTTTATGATCCCGGACTTGCTGTGTATCTGCTTGAAGATGGCACATTGCTTCGCTGTGGCAATACCAACAATAGTCAGTTCATGGGCGGCGGTCAGGGTGGAATTGTAGAAAAATTTGACTGGAACAGCAATCTGCTCTGGTACTACAAAATTTCCGACAGCGAACAATGCCAGCATCACGATGCCATTCAGTTACCTAACGGAAATGTGCTTGCTATCGCCTGGGAATATCACACTAAAGCTGATGCGCAGGCAAACGGACGCGTATCGTTGGGAACCAAAATGTGGTCCGATAAAATTGTGGAGATTCAACCTGTTGGTGCTGATTCAGGAATTATCGTTTGGCAATGGCGTGCATGGGATCATTTGGTGCAGGACGTGGATAACGCCAAAGCAAATTATGGTGTGGTGACGGAACATCCGGAGTTACTTGACATCAATCTCGGCACGTTAAATACACAACAGGCAGATTGGCTGCATTTAAATGGATTGTCTTATAATGAAACACTTGATCAACTCATGGTCAGTTGCCACAACCTTAACGAGATTTTTATAATCGATCACAGCACTACGCTCGAAGAATCTGCTTCACATGCAGGCGGAAATTCCGGTCATGGGGGTGATCTGATGTACCGTTGGGGCAATCCTGAAAATTATGATCGTGGTACTACTGATGATAGAAAATTGTATCAGCAACATCACGCGCACTGGACTTCCGATGATGATAATGAAATCCTGTACTTCAATAATGGAGTAGGTCGTCCGGGTACCGATTATTCAACAGTGGAAACTTTTAAACTTCCTGCAATGGTTAACAATAATTATCCATTGGGTGCTGATTCCGCTTATCTGCCATTAGCCCAGAACTGGATCTATGCGGCAAACCCGGTATCCTCTCTTTTTTCCATGGTAATGGGTAGCGCGCAGCGGCTGCCGAATGGTAATACACTGATCTGCAATGCTACTGCGGGAACATTTTTAGAAATTGACAGTCAGGGAAATAATCTGTGGAAATATGTGAACCCCATTGATCAGAATGGCAATACTGCACAAGGCGATCAGCCATTTATGAATTCCTGTTTCCGCGTCACCAACTATGCAGCTGATTATCCCGGATTAGCCGGCCAGGTGCTCACTCCCGGTGAACCACTTGAACTGAATCCTGACAATTATATCTGTTCTTCCATTCCCACATTGATTGCAGATGTAGATGTGGATGATCAAAATCCTTCTGTTTATCCTAATCCTTTCCGGAATAATTTTAACCTGCATATTCCTGCTGAATTAAAGCAGGCCAGCCTGCAGATTCATGATGTTACAGGACGATTGCTGTATGAAGAAAATAATATTGCTTTAGCAGCACATACAGATCATCAGGTTTCACTTTTATTGCCTCCCGGTGTTGTAATAATTTCAGTAAAAGATGCGCTGCAGCTTTATAGCTGGAATACGCGGGCAGTGGTGCAATAACCTTATTTGTAAGTGAACAGGACGCTAATTGTATTCGGCAATTCGCAGTTGACTTTTACAACAATCGAAATACTTATATTCTTGATAAAGTTTTGCAACCTGATTTTAAAATTCTTTCAGCGTGATTTCTGTCTGAATATTATTTCCATCTTTAAAAATCGCACCTTGACCAGATTATTAATTTTACTCTTCTGTGCATTTTCATTAACAGCCAACGCTCAAAGTGTAGGTTGGTTTTATAGTAATCCCGGTGCTGCTGACGGATATGTGTTGTTTGCACCTTCGAGCAATAAAACGACTTTCCTTATTGACAAATGCGGCAAACAAATACATCAGTGGCAAAGCGTTTATGATCCTGGCCTTGCTGTTTACCTGCTCAATGATGGCACGTTGCTTCGCTGCGGCAATACTGATAACTTTCAATTTCCAGGTGGAGGTCAGGGAGGTATATTGGAAAAATTTGACTGGAATGGTTCACTGCTTTGGTCTTATCTGATATCTGATAGTGAACAATGCCAGCATCATGATGCCATTCAATTGCCGAATGGAAATATCATTGCCATTGCATGGGAATATCACACCAGCACGGATGCACAAGACAATGGACGTGTAACACTTGGAACCAAAATGTGGTCTGATAAAATTGTGGAGATACAGCCGGTTGGCACTGACTCGGGAATAATTGTGTGGCAATGGCGCGCCTGGGACCACTTGATACAGGATGCAGATAGCACCAAGTTAAATTATGGAGTGGTAAAAGATCATCCCGAACTGATCGACATCAATCTCGGAACGCTCACTACGCAACAACCCGACTGGCTGCACTTGAATGCTTTGTCTTACAATGCAACACTCGATCAACTCATGGTCAGTTGCCACAACCTCGATGAGATTATTATTATCGATCACAGCACGACCCTCGCAGAAGCCTCATCACACCAAGGTGGAAATTCAGGGCATGGTGGCGATTTAATGTACCGTTGGGGCAATCCTGAAAATTACGACCGAGGTACGGTAGACGATAAAAAACTATTTCAGCAACACCATCCACACTGGATTTCAGATGATAATAATGAAATCTTGTTGTTCAACAATGGAGTTGGCAGGCCGGGTATTGATTATTCAACAGTGGAAACATTTAAACTTCCACCGATGATCAACAACAATTATCCGCTTGCAGTGGATTCATCGTATCTGCCACTTGCACAAGATTGGATCTATGCAGCTAATCCCACGTCGTCCCTCTTTTCTTTGGTAATGGGCAGCGCACAACGACTCCCGAATGGGAATACCATCATCTGCAATGCTACATCGGGAACATTTCTCGAGATCGACAGTCCCGGTAACAACCTCTGGAAATATGTAAACCCGATTGGTTTGAATGGCAGCACTTCACAGGGAAATCTGCCCTTGAAGAATTCCTGTTTCCGGGTCACTTACCTGTCAGCTGATGATCCCGGACTGGCCGGTCAGATCCTTATTCCCGGTGAGCCACTCGAGTTGAATCCTAATCCTTACCTATGTGAAAATTTGCCTACTGCTGCCGCTTCGATCAATTTCAATGAGCAGCGATTTACTGTTTATCCGGATCCATTCCGGAATAACTTTAACATTCATATTCCGGTTGCATTGCAAAATGCATTGCTGCAGATTCATGATGTTACCGGCAGACTTTTGTATGAAGAAAAAAACATGGATGCTTTATCTTCTTCGGATCACAGGATTGAGTTTAACAAGCAGCAAGGAATGATTATCATCACTTTGAAAGATGAAACGGGAAATTATCTGTGGAAGACCACAGCAATTGCTTTGTGAAGCGCTGTATAAATTCAATTGCTCCCGGCAAATTTTTTTGCATATGAGTTTATTGTGCATCAGTGATCTCTTAATTCATGGCAATAATCCTGAATTTCCCGTGTCCAGCACATATTTCCAATGGCCGCTGGTATCCTGTTTCCAGATGCTTACATAAGTTCCTGCTTCGGATTCATTTGTGCTTTTAATTTTGAATTTATAAGTGCCATACGTATAACCTAATTCACCGGAGGCAGCAATGTCTGCAAATAGTGGCTGCCAGGTTAGTACAAATGCAGTGTCCGGTTTTGCAAATAAATAGGAGTGCACAGAATCTTTTCCAATAATAGGCAGATGATTTGGCCTTAACAATACACCTTTATCAGCTACATAATTGATGAAGGCTTCATGTGTTCCTTTTTGTAATGACAAATCTGAAAAAGCAATATCTGTTTCCATCAACACCATTTTCATCGAATCAATATTCAACGTATTCTTTTCGGTGCTTTGCTGCGTAACGTGCGAAGTGCAGGCTGGGTTTAAAAAGAAAATACTGATGATCAGTAAAGTGTTTTTCATACTTCGGAGATTGTGAAATGCGGATTAAATCTTTTAGACGAAGAGCGCATTATAAAGGATGTACAATAAATAAAGGAAAAAAGTATAGTGCTTCTTAAGTGAATAGTCTGTTCTGACCTTTATGCAGAACCCGTTTTTATTTCCTGATAATTATCCTGGTTCCCTGCTGCACCCGTTCATATACTTCACTCACATCCTTATTCCTGAGTGATATGCAGCCAAGCGTCCAGTTTCGCTGCTGATCAATCAGCCAGTCCATTCCTGCCGGCACACCATGAATGCCCACTTCTCCACCGATCGCTGTTCCCGCTGCAATATTTCCAGCGGCAATTGCTGCTGCCTGCTTTTTTCTTGAATCATCATTCGGATAATCAATCCACATAAACTTATTCCACTTGCTATGAGGATATTTATCACGAAGAGAAAATATCCCTTCCGGTGTGCAACCATCTCCTTGTCTCAGCTTGTCATCAATGGCATTTGATCCCAACACCACCGCATATTCCTTCAGGAATAAAGTATCCTGCAATAGGAAAAGCCGGTAATCACTCTTATCAAGAAAAATGAACACCTCCTTTGATTGGAAATGTATAGAATCAAGAAATTGAATGATTGATCTTTTTTCCTGTGATGAAACCTCAGCCGTATGAGCAACCATAGCTGACCATACATGAGTGACCGTATTTTCGTTAGTGCAAGCAGTTAAAAAAAGGAACGGCAGCAATGAAAGTATATTCATAAGTGCCATCAACGAAACACTATCGCGAAAATTTTAATTGGAAAAACCTGTCATTCATAGTAAAGGAGAATCTAAGATGCAGTTTGCGAAAAGAATTTAAAAGACAATACATTGAAGACTGCAGGTAAATTTTAATTGTATGGAAATTAATTGCCACAATATATAGATCTGATACAAGGAACAATATCTTCCCTGCAAGAGCAGTCCGGAACTATTTGCCGCAAGGCAGACCATCATGCTCTACGCAATTGCCCTTCCGGTCAATATAAAACTGTTTGCCATTCATTTCAACCATAGAGAGTCCTCCCGAAAAAGTGCCCGTCTTATCATAAATAAGTGGAATTACGATATTCCCTTGCAAATCAATATAACCTCCTTTTTCAGCAATCATTACAGCGGCCAATCCTTCCGAAAACGGGGAGGCATAGTCATATTCCGGTTTTATCACTTCCTGACCTTGACGGTTAATGAATCCCCATCTGTTATCCTTGTTAACCGATGCAAGACCTTGTGAGTAATCGTCAATTTCGAGGTATTTCATAGGAACTACAAAATTGCCTTTAAGATCAATAATACCGGAAAAGCCATCCTTTTCCACAACGGCTAATCCCTGAGAAAACGACATCCCGTAATCGTAAATCAATGGTATAATCACTTTGCCTGTTTTATCAATGGCTCCGGACGAACCATTTTTGGCAACAAAAGCGAGACCTTCATTAAATGGATTGGCCTCATCATATTCAAATGGTAATACAACTTTACCGGTTTTGTCAATATATCCCCAGCCTGTTCCATCAGAAACACTGGCCAGACCTTCAGAGAAAGAGGTGGCTTCTGCATATTGCGGCGCAATCACTTCTTTACCGGTCTTGTCTACATATCCGTATTGCTCATCAAGCGTAACGATTGCCAGACCTTCTGAGAAAATATAAATCTCATCGTACCTGGGCGCCATGATCACCTTTCCGCTTATAGATTCCTTCATTCCGTATTTCCCGTTTGATTCAAAAGTCTCCAATTGCTGGGCGATTCCCGGTAGGTTAAAAGAAAGTGACAGCGAGAAGACAAGAAGTAATTTGTTCATACCATTCATTTTTTCAGTGCGCAAATATCTTTATAGTTTCGATAATTACCATCATCGCTCACCGGATGATTAAAAAATCCTCTTTTTTCTCTCAAAGTGTCGGTGAGAATAAAATGCCAGTCTGCCTGATGAGAAGTATGCTAACCATCTGAGATGCAACTGTCGGTCACAGCTTGCTTCCACGTAAACTATGAAGTGCTATCTTTGCCAAACTTTTTTTAAACCTTACAAATATGCCGGCAAATGCTTCCAAAATATTGTTAGACGGACTAACTTACGATGATGTGCTGCTTTTACCTGCCTATTCTCAGGTGTTGCCACGCGAAGTGGATACAACCTCAAAACTTACCAGGAATATTACTATTAATGTTCCGGTAGTTTCTGCAGCTATGGATACGGTTACGGACTGGGAAATGGCCATCGCGATGGCCAGCCAGGGAGGCATTGGAATCCTGCATAAAAACATGTCCATTGAACGGCAGGCTGAGGCGGTACGCAGGGTAAAAAGAAGTGAAAGTGGTCTCATCATCGACCCGATTACACTCGAAGCGGATCAAACAATTGGCCAGGCTTTGCTCATAATGAAAGAGCATAAGATCGGTGGTATTCCTATCGTGAATAAACAAGGTTTGTTGGTAGGAATCCTTACCAACAGGGACCTGAGGTTTGAGAAAAACACGAAGCGGAAAATTTCGGAAGTAATGACGAAAGACCGGCTGATAACCGCTCCGGAAGGCATGGATCTTAAAAAGGCCGAGGGCATTCTGCAGGATTATAAGGTGGAAAAACTTCCTGTAGTTGATAAGAAAGGTAAATTAAAGGGTCTCATCACCTATCGTGATATTTTAAAACTGAAGAGTCATCCCAATGCCTGCAAGGATAAATATGGTCGATTGCTGGTAGGTGCTGCAGTAGGTGTTACCAACGATATATTCGAACGCATTGCGGCATTAATTCATAACGGAGTGGATGTGATTTGTATTGATACGGCCCATGGTCATTCAAAAGGGGTACTCGATGCTGTGAAAAAAGTAAAGCAGCAATTCAAGGGACTTGAAGTAATCGCAGGTAATGTGGCTACCAGGGAAGGTGCACAGGCATTGGCCGAAGCAGGCGCAGATGCTGTGAAAGTGGGCGTGGGACCTGGTTCTATTTGTACAACTCGCATTGTAACCGGCGCAGGTGTGCCGCAACTTACGGCAATCATGGAAGCAGTTCAGGGCTTGAAAAAATATAATATTCCACTGATTGCGGATGGAGGCATCCGTTATACAGGAGATATTGTGAAGGCTATTGCAGCAGGCGCTGATACCGTGATGGCAGGTTCCCTGTTTGCGGGAGTTGAAGAATCGCCGGGCGAAACTATCATTTTTGAAGGCCGAAAGTTTAAATCTTACCGGGGAATGGGTTCTGTGGAAGCCATGCACGAAGGATCAAAGGACAGATATTTTCAGGATGCTGAAGATGACATTAAAAAACTGGTGCCGGAAGGAATTGTAGGGCGTGTTCCATTTAAAGGTACGTTGGCAGAAGTGATGGTGCAATGTGTTGGTGGATTACGCGCAGGAATGGGTTATACCGGTGCCAGGAACATTCTGTCGTTG
Organism: Chitinophagaceae bacterium; assembly: GCA_016717285.1. Lineage (NCBI taxonomy): Bacteria > Pseudomonadati > Bacteroidota > Chitinophagia > Chitinophagales > Chitinophagaceae > Chitinophagaceae bacterium. Next base: position 336,640 of record JADKFU010000004.1, on the reverse strand, counting down.
CAGGATGCACGCTTTGTAAAAATTTCTACCGCTGGTATTCGCGAAAGCCATGTGCACGACGTGGTAATAACGAATGAAGCACCTAATTATAGCAGGTAGTCTTTGCTGCAGCGTATTTAAAAATGTTACGGCTTTAGCTTCGCCTTACCTGTTATTGAGATTTTTTCACCTGCTTTCTCAGAATTCCGGACAGTGAGGCGTTTTTCACTTTACTTTCTATCCAGCCATTGATGTAAAAATATTTTACTGGAAGTGCGTCCTGGTGGCTATTGAAATGAGTTGTCATGAATGCCTGCGCCTTTTTCCAGGCTTGCTTCTTCTCCTGTTCTGTTTTGATTTTTATCAACTTCTTCAGAAACGACAGAAGAAACATTTCGAAAGCATATGATTTGTTTTTTAAGCGAAGATATTTTTCGGCAGCAGCTATTTTCGAACGGACGATCCGGAGATTGCCCAATTCATAATGTGTTAAAATCTCATCAATCTTAATTCCATTCACTACATCTGCAAGAAAGGAAGAAGGTGTTGTATTAATCGCCCGGTTAATCCAACTCATGGCATCTTCGAATTTTCCTTCAATAAAACAGGCCTGGCCAATCCGCTGCAACATTTGGAGTTCGAATGTTTTACCAATGCTACGTCCATGCAGTTGATATTCCTCGTAGAATGCCGGAACCCTTTCAATCAATGCCTGGAATTTTCCCGTTAGCAGGTAGATGAGAAATTCCTGATGGAAGCCATATTGAAATATCAGGGCACGGTATTTTTCATGAACAGCTTTCAGGCAGCGCATCTGGTCAATGTCTTTCATTGACAAGTCAAACCTGCCCAACGTGCTTGCCGTTATTGATTTGCGCTGCAGCGTTTTTATTCGGGCAGACACACTTTCTTCAAATAATGCCGGATACTCGTGAAACAGCGTTTCTGTTTTTTGTAAAGAAGCATAAGCGGCTTCATACTCATGACCACTATTCTGAATGATGGCACGAAGCGTATAAAAATGATATTTCGCAGAACCGGACAAGGGTACACTTTCCGATGCAAGTAAGGGATGTTGCAACAGCGATTTGTACTTCAACACCTGCTCCTCGTTTCTTGCGTAACCAATTGCAGCCTGCAACTGGTTGAGCTCAATACGAAGTTGATAGTATTCGTAGAGGTTATCTATTTTTTTTCTCAGGTCTTTTAAATTGTTGTTCAGTACTTCCCGTTCCAACTGAATGCGTTCTTTGTTTTCCTCATCAGCAAGGAATTCATAGCGAAGGCTTGTTAGATGAAGCAGGTACGAAAACTTTTCTTTTTTTCCTGCGAATGCCATCGCCTTATCCAGCAATTTCCGGCCTTGCCCAACCAGTCCTTTTTTATGCAGGATCTCTATCTTGCAAATTAATTTGTTGATCTCCACATTGCTGCTTTGATAATACTGATCAAGCGCCTCCAGCAATTGATGATACAAATAATGCTTCAGGAAGGAAAGCTGAGAAGTAATCTTACCATGCAAGTTCTTCTTTAGGATACGCTCATCATATTTATCCATTTTATCAATGGCATCAAATAAAAGCAGATAATTGTTCCGCTTTCCCTTGATATGCACTGAGCTTATCTTTTTAAAGTATCCCTTTTCTGATTTGGATAAAGACTTAATGAGTTCAAAAAGTTGATCGTGTGAATTCATCAGAATCAAAGAAGTGAGTAGTGTAAAGCATTGATTACATTCATTTTAAAGCAATGTTCTTCGCTTTTGAAAACAAAGAATGCAGCCTTAAAGTTATGCATAAAAATAAGTACTCTCTCGTGTATTGCCAATAACTTGCAGCGTCAGTTTTTTTACCTGCATCGTGTAACAAATTTGACAATTGAGAATCAAACCTTTCAATTCATTTTTCCAAACCCCCACCCAAGCATGGACAATCATTTTACTTTTGATTACATCGCCTGTGCAAAACCCAAAGTGAAGTAAAGCTTACCTTAAAATGTTATTCATAACCTCAGGATTAATTTCCTGCTAATGAACACCAACCTTTAAAAAGGTTATGAAAAGCAATGATGAATTAAATGGTACTTTATTTCAAAGCCGTTCCGAAACCGGAACGGCTTTTCTTTTTTTATAGCACCAGGTAAACTACCAATCATTTTTTGGGAACAATAGTTGTCAATGCTCTTTTAAAATTACACCAATGAAATTCAGATATTGGATAACAGCATTGATAGTGATCGCAGTTTCGTGCAATAATCCTGATGATAACAGCATCAATATATTTTCAATTGAAGATGATATTGCACTGGGCAAACAGGTGAGTACAGAAATAGCAAGTGATCCTGTTACCTATCCGTTGCTTGATTCGGTTCAATATGCAGCAGCTTATGATTATGTAAGCAATATCCGCAATAAGATTTTAGGCGCGGGGAAGGTTTTCTACAAAGATGAGTTCGCCTGGGAGATGCATATTATCAAGGACGATAATACCGTAAATGCTTTTTGTACGCCAGGCGGTTATATCTATATCTATACCGGACTGTTAAAATATCTTGATTCAGAAGACCAGCTTGCCGGAGTGATGGGACATGAAATGGCGCATGCGGACCGCAGGCATACCACTGATCAATTGACAACGAGTTATGGCGTGGATTTTCTGCTCTCCATCCTCTTATCAGGAAGTGCTTACGACTATGCATCTATCGCTGCAAGCCTGGCTTTCCTTGAATTCAGTCGGGAAGATGAAACAGAAGCTGATGAATATTCAGTGATTTACCTTTGCCCAACAGATTACAATGCTGCAGGCTCAGCAGGTTTTTTTGAGAAGTTGATTGCTGATGGAAATTCCGGTGATGTTCCTGTTTTTCTAAGTACCCATCCTGATCCGGGAAACAGGGTGGAAGATATTACAGCTACTAAATCAGAACTCGGTTGCTCCGGATCTGCAACGTATGATGAGGCCTACCAGAACTTTCTGGATTTACTTCCCTAATTATTAAGTGGTAAAACAGGCTGACTTAAGTTCAATAGACAAAGACTGAACGCCAGCTAAAACCTTTCTAATAAGCCGCCGTGTATCGAACACTATACAAGGTGGTGTGAGAGCACAGTTAGCCAACTGACCACCTTCCTGCTCGATTTTAAATCAATCCTGAGCTATTAATTATTTACCCGCGATTTATTTGAATCCATTCATTACCCAGCTCAAATCAGAAATTAACCTCTTGAGTAAGAAAGAGTGACAGCGCTGAATCTGTACTGTCTATTTTTATAGCTGTCAATTATACATGACGGAAGATCAAACGATCTGCAATGAAACTGACAGTGATCATCGTTTCAGTAGTTTTTCTATTTGTTTCGCAAATTATGTTCGCGCAAAACCTGGTTCCCAACAACAGCTTTGAAACTAATTCCGGAATGCCGCTTGGTTACGGTGAATGGTCGAAATGCACTACCTGGAACAACGTAAACATGTATCCATTTTTTGTTTTCCCCTATGCAACTCCGGATTACCTTCATGCTAATGCAACAGTAGCAGGTGTAAAGTTACCGACAACAACTTTTGGAACCATCAATGCACACACAGGAAATGCTGTGATGGGTATTGCACTTTACATCGCTTCCACGGCTGATTTCAGAGAATACCTTGCTACAATGCTAACTGTTCCACTGGTGATCGGCCAATTGTATGAAATTTCGTTCTATGTTTCCAACGGAGCCAATGCTTATGATGGTACCGGTTGCAACGGACTGGCAGTAAACTTTTCATCTTCACCACTGACACAGTTTAATCATGAGCATATTAACATTATACCACAATGTGAAAACACAACGCAGATCTGGAATTCAGGATGGGAACTACTAACTTTTTATTATACCGCAACAGCCGCCTATCAATACATTACCATCGGTAACTTCAGAAGTGACGTCGCTACCGCACACACGTACCATGGGCCGGGAAATGATGCAGCCTATTATTTTATTGATGATGTTGAAGTGAAGGCATCCATCGTGCTTCCTATTGAACTCCTGTCCTTTTCAGGCCAAAGAACCGGCATAAAAAACCGACTGGATTGGAAAACTGCTTCCGAAATCAATTCCGATCATTTTGAGATAGAAAAAAGTGAGGATGCAAAAACTTTTTACAATACCGGAATAATCAAAGCTGCGGGAAATTCGTTGCTCCAGTCAGCCTATACTTTTTACGATGATTCGAATCTCCATGCAATTGATTTTTACCGTCTGAAGTTGGTGGACACAGACAACCGTTGCAGTTATTCAAAAGTGATTGCGATAGAAAGTTTATCACAGGAATTTTCTGCCACTGTACTGGAAAATCCGTTTAGCAGCAGGTTGAATATAAGTTGTGAAAGCAATAAAGAATTATTCTGCAGCTATCAGGTTTGTAATCAGCTCGGTGAAATTGTTTGCAACAACTCGCAAAAACTTTTTCCGGGGTCGAACATAATTACCATCAACAATGCTGATTGGATGGATGGAATTTATTTCATCACGCTCATGACAGGTAGCCGGATAATAAATTTAAGAGCAATAAAGCATCGTGTTTGGTAAGAGAGATATTTTCACTTTGATATACTGATGAAGTAAAGTTTTAAAAGCGGTATTTAATGCAATGATTTGTGTCAACTTATTTCAGGATGAGGCATGTCATGTAAAAAAAAGGGCATCCGCTATGATGCCCTTTTTTAGAAAATGATGACTTCCGTTTTACCGGTTCACCACCCATCTTGAAACCTGTTCATCCGCACCGGCCACAATTTTACTGATATAGAGGCCTTCGGGAAACTGATTCACATTGATTATCTCATCGTAAGATCCTGCCGCTTTCATTCCTAAATTTTTCACAAATATTTTTGAACCCAATACATTGTAAACTTCCAAACGAACATCGCTCGCCAAATCCAGATTGAATTGCAATTTAACGTCGTCACTCGCAGGATTGGGAAACAGGGTTACGCCATTCACATTTGCTGCAACATCATCTATTCCGGTAGCTAATGGTAAAGGCACCAATGCTCCACCAGCAGACAATGCCACATATAAACCAAATGCAGCACCATCGCTGTTGTTGGCCGGATTGAGGAATCCGGAAGCAAGCACAGTAAGTGCCTGATCCTGTAAAGCAAGTGTGCCAAGAGGGGCTTCATAGGTGGCAACTGTTGTTGTACCTGTTTCATCCCGCACATCAAGTTTATAATCTGCTGTGAGTAATTCAAGGTATCCGGCGAATTGTGAATAGGAAATATCGTTCACAATTGTGCCAGCTCCAGCTCCCGTTTCCACTACATCTACTGTAGGCGCGTCCGTTGAACCATGATACACTAAAACATCTGTGTTCACCGCTTCTATTGCACGTTCACGACCTGTTGCAAACACATCCAGGTTAAAGGCCGGTGCAGGAAAATAACCTGTTGCACTTACAATACCATTGGCAACAAGCAAATACGTAGCACCGCCCGTAAGGGTATAATTAAACGCAGCTATCGGATCTGCAGCGCTTGTGCTATTTTGATCTTTGATGGCGATGGTTAAGTTTTCTCCTGCAGGTGCATCAATAAAAGGAGTGGCCGTTCTGAATTCAAAATTGTCAATCAGCTTTGTATCATTCAACCATACATCTACTGTTGCTGCTGCTGCATCGGCTGCATTGTGAATCACCTGTACACGAGCGGTTGATATTGCTGCTGAAGGAAGCGCAACTAACGCACCACCTGTCGGGAGTGCCACATAAATTCCAAATGCAGGACCATTGCTGTTAACGGAAGGATCCAAAAATCCTGATGCCAGTGCAACGGCCGCAGCACCATTCAAGCCCAGTGTTGCAAGTGGAGCGTCATATTGCGCCACTGTAGTGATGCCATGCGCATCGCGCACCTGTAATGAATAATCAGCGGTAGGTAAGGCAAGATATCCGGAAAACTCACTGTATGAAAGATCATCTATTACAGTGCCGGCCCCAACGCCCACTTCTTTTACATCTACTGTAGGCGCATCAGTTGCACCATGAAATACCATTACATCAGTATTAGCTGCAAGAGTCGCAGTTTCTTCACCCATGTCATAAGCGTACAAATCAAAAGGTGTTGCCGGTGCATATCCTGTCGGGCTTACGATACCATTTGCAATCACCACGTACGTTTTTCCGGCAGCCAGTGTAAAAGTTTTTGTAAACAAGGCATTTATAGTATCTGTGCTGCCTGCAGGTTGAATACTCACTTTAAAAGCAACTCCGGAAGGCGCATCAATAAATGGTGAAGCTGTCCGGAAATTGAAATCATTAAGGAGCAGCGTATTGTCCAGCCATACGTCAACTGTAGTAGCTGCAAGGTCTGCTGAATTGTGGATTACTTGTAAACGCGCCGTTGCAAAAAGGTTGACACTTGTAAGAAGCAACAAGGCGGATAGGAAAATGCTTATTCGTTTCATGGTAAAAATTGGTTTTAGTTTTTGATTGATTGATTAATTATTCGCAGTATAACTGCGAGTGCACCATTTTGTTTAACATTTGAATTAAAACATTAAACAATATGGCAATCGTATGACAATTTGCGGCAGGTAATAATTTCGAAAGAGGAATCGGAGAGAAACAACCGGCTCTTGAGGTCCAATAGTTACACTAAAAGGATGCTGATTTTTTTAGCAGCTTAATTACTGCTTAACTGCACAGGCGGCTGAGGTACACGACAAATTAGCAACGAAGAAGCTGACGTGATAAAAGCTTATGCTACTTAAGAAATCGGCGTGTTAAAAATCACCAGCTATCTATTAGTATAGCCGGGGCCGCGGTTACAAAACTTGCCTCCAAAGGCGTCATATGTGTTCGATACCCTAAAATTTATTTATCTATTTTTCGTCCAACAAACAACCTATGAAATACTTTGTTACCGGAGCTACCGGATTTGTTGGCGGAAAAATGGTGCGGTTGCTCCGTTCCAAAAATCATGAAGTGAACGCCATTGTACGCAATCCTGAAAAGGCAAAAGATCTGAGTGACATCGGCATTACCGTTGTGAAAGGTGATGTGACGGAAAAAGAAAGTATGCGGGAAGCGATGCGTGGCTGCGATGGCGTGTTTCACATTGCCGGTTGGTACAAGATCGGCGTGCGTGATAAAACACCCGGCCAAAAAATAAACATCGATGGAACCCGCAACGTGCTGGAGCTAATGAAAGAACTCAATATTCAAAAAGGAGTTTACACGAGTACACTGGCCGTTAATTCTGATACACAAGGTCAGTTGCGTGATGAATCTTTTCAGTTTTCTGGTAAGCATCTAAGTGAATACGATCGTACCAAGGCCGAAGCGCACCATATCGCCAAAGAGTTTATTCAACAAAGCTTACCGCTTGTGATCGTAATGCCCGGATTGATTTATGGACCGGGCGATACCAGCATGAGCGGTGATTCTCTGCGCGATTATCTCCGGAAAAAATTACCAATGCTTCCCAAAATAACCGCTTATTCATGGGCTCATGTGGATGATATTGTTACCGCACATTGGCTTGCGATGGAAAAGGGAAAGCCGGGAGAAACTTACATTATCTGTGGACCTTCACATACGCTGAGGGAAGCTTACCAAATCGCAGAAAAAATAACCGGCATCAAATCACCCATGTTTATCTCTCCCGCTGTGCTTAATATCAGCGCAGGCATCGCTTCCGTTATTGAAAAAATAATACCGTTGCCGGAATTGTATGCTTCTGAAACACTGCAGGTGACAGCAGGACATACATATCTTGGCGATAATACAAAGGCTAAACAAGAATTAGGATATGCACCCCGCGCTTTGGAAGTCGGACTTAAAGAAACGTTGCTTTATGAAATGGATGAAATGGGAATAAGACTTAAGTAATCAGCATGAAGAATGTGCCAATGTGCCAATGCTGTAAGGTGCCAATGAAAAAATGACGAATGACCAATCACCAATGACTAATTATCAATGACCAATTAAGAATGGCAATGACTAAGGACTGACGACACTGGACTAACGACTTTTTATGATATCACAACTTGAAGCGCTGGAAAAAATTTCACGGTTACTGGAACCTGTAGCCGGTAAGCGTGATGTCGTAAGAAAAAAAGTGATTGATTATTCGGAGAACTTCATCAACCATATTGAAACACTAAAAGCGTTCGAAGTCAATGATGAAAATGGTGCAGGCCTGCTTTCATTTCCTGTAAGTGAAGAGCCCATCGATATTGAATTGGCGCTTGCTATCCTTAAAAGTCAGGTTGATCATACAGGGCTCAATCCTGCTTCCGGTGGTCATCTGGGTTATATTCCCGGAGGTGGTATTTACTATGCTGCATTAGGTGACTATCTGGCTGATGTATTCAACCGCTATGCCGGTGTTTACTTCGCTTCACCAGGTGCCGTGAGAATGGAAAACTTGCTCATACAATGGATGAGCGGGCTGATGGGTTACCCTCAAAATGCTATCGGTAATCTTACATCAGGCGGAAGTATAGCAAACCTGATGGGTATTGTATGTGCGCGTGACGCTTCCATGATCAAAGCACGTGACTTTGAAAAGGCTGTTATTTACATTACTTCTCAGGTACATCACTCCATTGAAAAAGCCATCCGTATAGCAGGTCTTAAAGAATGCATTATCCGGCATGTGCCATTAGATGAGCGCTACCGGATGAAAGCAGATGATCTGGAAAGAATGATTGTGCTTGACAAAACTAACCGACTGCTTCCATTTTTAGTGGTCGCTTCTGCCGGCACAACAGATACCGGCGCTATTGATCCGCTGGATGATATCGGAAACATAGCAAAGAAGCATGAACTGTGGTACCACATCGATGGCGCATACGGTGGATTTTTTATGCTCACTGCTGAAGGAAAAGAAAAACTAAAAGGCATTGAGCAATCAGATACATTGGTGATTGATCCGCATAAGTCATTGTTTCTACCCTATGGATCTGGTGTATTGCTGGCAAAGGATCCCAGGCAACTGAATGCGTCTCACTTTTATTTTGCCAACTACATGCAGGATACCTTGCAGGCCACTGAAGAAGTATCGCCTGCTGATGTATCGCCTGAACTCACCAAACATTTCCGTGGGTTAAGACTCTGGTTGCCTTTAAAATTACTGGGACTAAAACCTTTCCGTGCGTGTCTCGAAGAGAAGCTGCTCCTTGCAAAATATTTTTATGAAGAAGTTCAAAAACTTGGGTTTGAAGTGGGAGCAGCGCCACAGTTGTCAGTAGTCACCTATCGGTATATTCCGGAAACAGGTGATGCCGATGCCTTTAACAAGCAACTGGTAGAAGCAGTACAGAAAGACGGTCGTGTATTTATTTCGTCTACCATTCTCGATGGAAAATTTACGCTCCGTGCCGCCATCGTTTCTTTCAGAACGCATTTGTCAACGATTGATCTGTTGCTTGCTGTGTTGAAAGAAAAAGTACAATTGTTGAATAAGCAATAAAATCTGCACGAAACATCTGGAGCTACGTATAATGGCATTTACCTCCTTAATGCTATCTAGTCCTCATCACACTTCCCAAACCTGCTTTCCCATATTCCTTCATCATTTTTCTTAGATTTGCTCACCAAATACAACGCTATGCGTAAACAATTACCTCACCTGTTTCTGTGCACTTTGATTTATTTAGTCACTGTCTTTGCTCCGGTTTCCTCCAACGCTCAAAACGCAACACCCAATGCGGGTTTTGAGGACTGGACAGCAGTAAATTTCTTCGGCAATTTTTTTATACCCAACAGTTGGGACAATCTTGATTCAAGTACTGCGATCATTAATATCCTCACTTGTCAACGCACAGAGGACGCTCATTCAGGAAGCTATGCAGTGAAGCTGGTTTCTTATTATGTAAATATTGGGACTATTGTTGATACTGCAAACGGTATTATAACTACCGGTAACCTGATTACCATTCCTCCTTATGGTAACGTAGGGGGCATTACCTATCATGAACGTCCGGACAGCATCTCCGGCTGGTTTAAATACGCACCGGTCGGCGGCGATTCCACCTTTATTGAATTCAGCCTTTTTGCCCCGAATGGCGATACGATCGGTATTGCACTTTTAAAAATCGGAGCCACCATTTCCAACTATACCCGCTTCTCTGCTCCGGTGAAATATTTTTCTTCTGAAACACCAGACCTTTCCAGGTGGCTCATTTCGTCAGGCAACGGATACGACGCAATTCCGGGAAGCACGTTGTTCGTAGACGATGTTTCATTGCTCTTCACCACAGGCATTCATGAAGTGCAAAGCAATTCAGGCATGCAACTGATCAATACAATGGTAACAAACGAAATACTGCTTTCTAATCCCAAACATTTAAAATCAAAATTACTATTGTATAATACGATCGGTGCATTGCAGGCATCTTTGCCGGTAGAAAATGAATCTGAACATTTCACACTTCAACATTTAAGCAATGGCATGTATTCCTGTATAGTAATTGGTGATGACGGTTCCATCCAGTTGAGTAAGAAAATAATCGTGCAACAATAATTCTGCATGACACGCACCTTTTTATTATCTATTACTGCTATCGTCAAAATTGTAGCGATAGCATCCTGTATATTAATCCCTTCCTTTTCTTTCAGTCAGTCTTCCGGCACTTTGAAAGGACTGGTGCTGGATGAACAATCGCGTGATGCAGTGATAGGTGCCAACATCTTTTTGCTTTCATCAAAAGCAATCGGCACCGCATCAGATAATGAAGGTAAATTCACCTTGCTGCTTACGTCCGGCAACCAGACATTGGTTTGCTCCTACCTCGGTTATGTCAGCGATACTTTCACGGTAGTAATGGAAGCCGGAAAAACCAGCGAGTATAACATCCTGTTAAAGATGGAATCAAAAGTGCTCGACAACATTGTGGTATCAGCAGGTAAGTACGAGCAACGATTGGAAGATATCACAGTTTCCATGGAACTGCTGAAACCCAAAATCATTGAATCGAGAAACACGACCAATATTACGCAGGCACTCGAACAAGTTCCCGGATTAAATATTCTGGATGAAGAACCACAAATCCGTGGCGGCAGTGGTTTTGCTTTTGGAGTAGGAACACGCGTACTTTCTATGATTGATGGCATTCCCATTCTTACCGGCGATGCCGGCAGAACCAACTGGAGTTTTATTCCCATCGAAAACCTGAACCAGGTGGAAGTGATCAAAGGCGCTGCATCTGTATTGTATGGTTCTTCCGCACTCAGTGGCACCATCAACTTTCTCACCTCTTATCCAACGCAACCTCACGAAACAAAAATCCGCCTGTACACAGGATTTTATAGCGCACCTTCCAATGGCGCTGCGAAGTGGTGGACTGGTGCCGCGAATTTTTCGGGTTTGAACATCAACCATGCGATGAAAACAAAACTGTTTGATGTAATTCTCGGCGGTCAGATTTTATATGATCACAACTACATCGGTCCGCCTGTGGTTGACCCAACATTGCCTTTTTCACAGGACAGTTTAAGCAACAGCGACATCGGCGACCGTTCCGGACGTTTCAATTTTAATTTTCGTTACCGTCCTGCAAATGTTGACGGACTTTCGATGGGTATCAATGGCAATGCCATGCTGGAACATTCCAATTTTTCATTGGTGTGGGGCGACGACAGTGCAAAAATTTACCGCGCTTTTCCATCCACCATGACCATATCAGATTCCTGGCAATTTTATCTTGATCCGTACATCACTTACTTCACTCCATCAGGATTACATCATCAACTGAAATCGAGACTCTATTTTACCGATACCGATAATTCCAACTCGCAATCTACAAAGTCAGAAAATTATTACTTCGAATACACAGCTTCAAAAGAACTCACTGATGTTGGTATGTTGCATGTCACAGCCGGGTTTGTAACCAACCAGAATTTCGTGCATGCAGCACTTTATTCCAGCAGCGGAAAGGCTGACAATCACTTGCAGAATTATGCATTGTTCATGCAGCTTGACAAAAAATTCTGGGATGTGTTAAATCTCTCACTCGGTTTTCGCGGAGAATACTTTCAGATTAATGCGACAGAGAATACAGTGAAGCCTATTATACGTTTAGGTGCCAATTTACATTTGGCGAAAAGCTCTTTTCTCCGCTTCTCCTATGGACAAGGTTACCGTTATCCCACCATCACGGAAAAATACATCAGCACTTCTGTAGGTGGCATTACTGTATTTCCCAATCCCGATCTTCAACCTGAAACAAGCTGGAATGCAGAAGTTGGTATCAAACAGGGATTCAGGATTGCGAAATTCATGGGCTTCATTGATCTTGCAACTTTCTGGCAGGAATACTTTAACACGATTGAGTACAACTATGCATTGTGGGAACCCGGGAAAGCAGGATTTAAGTTTGTGAACACAGGTCATACAAGAGTGAGAGGTATTGATTTGTCTTTAACAGGTGACGGTCAGCTTTCTTCCACTGTCGGGCTCACTGTGATCGCCGGATATACTTACACTTTGCCACAGTCAGTAGAACCACATTTTGAATATGCGGTAGATAACCCTTCAGAAGGATTTATACCCAAACCGTTGAGTTATATTTCCACCAGTTCCGATACCACCAACTACATTTTGAAATACCGCTTTCAGCACATAGCTAAGATTGACGCGGAAGTTTCCTGGAAATCATTTGCTTTCGGTGCCAGCGAACGCTATTACAGCTTCATGCAAAACATAGATCAGACTTTTTATGACCTCGATCGCCCCGGATTTTTACCAACAGGCATTACCAACTACCGTGAAGTTCACAGCAACGGCACCTGGGTTACGGATATGCGTCTCAGTTATGTTATCAAAAAAAATTATCACATTGCCATTGTGGCTAATAACATTTTTAACCTTGAATATTCTTTGCGGCCGGTGAAGATTGAATCGATGCGCTCCATAGCATTACAGCTAAGGGCAGATATTTGAAACAAAGAATCCTGCATTTTAGAATATGGAAGAACTTATTGCACGCTATCAAAAGGGTGACAATCGCTATTTACCATCACCCGGATTTGAGTGGTCGAAAAGTTATTGATAGAAAATAATTTCTTACTGTGAATTATTTGCGCAATTGTGTTGGGACAGTCCTATCACAGGGCTTCTGTTTAAATAGATTCCAGGTATAAGGATGTTTTATTGTGTGATCTTTATTCGCTATCATTTAATGGTATTGTTATCAAAATAAAAAGACGGAAGCTGGTGCTTCCGCCTTACTATTTATCAAATGCATTTATGCTACGCTGTTACACTTGCAGCACCTTTGTAAGCACCTGCAAACCATTGCGCAAATTCTTCAATGGTAGTGGGTGTGGTACTCGTTGCATCACGCAGTTGATGATTCAACATATCTCCTTCGCTGAGGTCCTTTGCCATTTGCACCATTCTTTTCGCTGCATCAGCACTCATCATCTGACTCATGGCTTGTTCAGCCTGATCATAAGGGAACGCTACATACGCCAGATCAGGTTTTCCAATAGCTTTTCCCAGGATTCTGGCCACTTCATTGTAAGAAACATCCCTGCTGCCCAGCAGGTATTGATGAGATTTTCCTGCAAAATCCATTGACAGCAGTCTCTTAGCAGCATAAGCACCAATGTCAACTGTTGCGATCATCGGCATCATTAAATCGCCCCGAACCGGTGAACCCATGATTCCCATCTGTTGAATAGTACCTATCTGCCAGTAAAGGTTTTCCATAAAATAAGCAGGGCGAAGGACAAGTACATTCACGCCGTCCATCTGTTCAAATGCTTTTTCCATTTTCATAAGACCTTCAATGATGCTGGTTGTATCTTCATCATGGGCGCCCACACTACTGAGCAGTACAACGTTTTTAACTCCGCTGTTCTTTACTGCAGCAATGTAGGATTCCCTTACCTGACTGCTGTACAAAGACTGATCAGCGGCAGCAAGGTTCGGAGGCACCATCAGAAATGCTGCATCGACACCCGTTAAAACACTGGTCATGAATTCAGCATTAGTTACATCACCTGTTATCATGCTGGCACCTTTCGCTGCCAGTTCATTCAGCTTTTCAGGATTGCGGGCAATCACTGTTACTTTTTGACTGGCCGACAACAGTTGTTCAGCCAATACTTTTCCAATGTTACCGGAAGCACCGGTAATTAAATACGTTTTACGCATGCGATTTAATTTTTGTTTTGTTAATTAAGACGCTATCGTAAACCTTATATTTTACTTTAGGTTCAATATCCAATGCTAATTTCTTGTACTATTTTTGATTTCATAATAGAGATCATTGTAAATAAGTGCCATAAAAATGGACATACAAAAACCGGCATCTTTTATAGCAACATTTTTTGTCGAATGAATTTTCTGTTTGATCAGAAACCTTCGGTATTATGTATAATAAAAGAAGCTTTCAACACCATAAGTGATACATTCGCCCGTTACTGGCCAATGTTTTACCGCACCCTGCTTTTCATTCCCCTTTTTCTCATTTTAACCGCCGCTATGGCGCAGGATTCACCTGCGAAAATTTCTAAATCACTGCAGGCCGTTCGTATCGATCAGCCTGTTCAGATTGATGGCGATTTGAATGATGTACCATGGATCAATGCGCCTGTTGCAAATGAGTTTATACAACTGGAACCTGCGCCAGGACAACCGGCTGTGCAAAAAACAGAAGTCAAAATACTGTATGATGATGTTGCTATTTACGTTGGAGCCGTGATGTATGATACTTCCGGCAAGCCCATCAATACTGAACTTTCCGACCGCGATAACATCAATGTAGCCGACTGGTTTGGTGTGTTTATCGATTGCTATCGCGACGGACTGAATGGCGTTGGCATGATCATCACTGCATCAGGTGTTGAGAATGACGCCAAGTATTCTGTGTTGGGAGAAGACTTTAGCTGGGATGCTGTCTGGAGCTGCAAGGTGAAAGTAACCGATCAAAAATGGACGGCGGAATTCCGCATTCCATATTCCGCTTTGCGATTCCCGGGAGATGCTGAACAGACCTGGCGTATCAACTTCGGACGGTTCATTACTCACAGCCGCGAAAAATCATTCTGGAGTGAAATTGATCCGGAGGTGAATGGGTTTTTAAACCAGGCCGGCATGTTAAACGGTATAAAAAATATCAAGCCTCCCATACGTTTGGCATTGTATCCTTACGTTGCAGCGTACTATGAAAACTATAATGATAAAAGCGCTAACCCTTCTGAAAACAGTTATGGCTTCAATGGCGGACTTGATTTGAAATATGGAATCAACGATGCCTTTACGCTCGACATGACGCTTGTTCCTTATTTCGGACAAGTGCAATCAGATGCGCAGGTGCTCAATCTTTCACCGTTTGAAACACACTTTGATGAGAAGCGGCAATTCTTTACGGAAGGAACAGAGCTTTTCAATAAGGGCGGATTGTTTTATTCACGCCGTGTTGGCGGCACACCAATCGGATATTATGATGTGTATGGAGAAACTGCCGACAATGAAGTAATCACAGAAAATCCTGCGCAGTCACAACTGATCAATGCCACCAAGATTTCAGGCCGTACAGGTAACAATCTAGGCATCGGTTTTTTCAATGCTGTTTCTACACCTACGCATGCTGTTATTACCAATACGGATAATAATTCTGAAAGAGAAGTACTTACTGATCCACTCACCAATTACAATGTGCTGGTATTTGACCAGGGATTAAAAAACAACTCCTATGTTACCTTCATCAATACCAATGTAATGCGCGAAGGATCTTACTACGATGCCAACGTAACCGGCGGAGAATTTCAGGTGAACAACAAAAAGCAATCGTATGGAATTTATGCCAATGCTGCTGTGAGTCAAAAATATTACGGCGGTCTTAAAAATCCCGAGACTGGATTTAATACAGGACTGAACCTCCGGAAAATAAGCGGAAAATTTACAGGAACGCTTTGGCAATATATTCAAAGTGATACGTATGATCCGAATGATCTTGGTTATCTTCCCAATAATAATACCTGGGGAGAAGGAGCAGATGCCTACTATAATATTTATGATCCTTTCGGTCCTTTTCTCAGCATGTCTTTTTCTTTGAACACCTCGTATGTCAGGCTCTATAATCCAAACGAGTTTCACAATTTCTCCATTGGTGGTGAATGGTGGATGAAGTTCCGGAACTACCTTGCAGGCGGTATTTTTTTCTACACAGAGCCGGTGATTACCTACGACTGGTGGGAACCAAGAACGCCCGGAAGATTTTATACCTATCCCATCAATCACAACATCGGAGGTTGGTTTGAATCAGACTACACAAAGAAATTTGCTTTCAGTTTCAATACCAACTACAGAAAGTTTATAGAGGATGGTCGCTACCGGTTCAACTTTTATGTCTCACCACGTTTCAGGTTGAATGATCACCTTTCCTTTGCAGTTAATTATTTCCACAATAGCTGGATCAATGATGTAGGCTACGTTGATGATGAAGCAGGTAAAATCCTTTTCGGAATCCGTAATAACATCACGAATGAACTTTCGCTGAACGGAAGTTATGTATTCAACAATGCGATGGGTATCAGTCTTAACGTACGGCATTACTGGTCGTTTGCAGACTACAGCAGCGTGAAGGAACTTGATGAAGAAGGCATGCTGGTGAATACTGAATGGTCTGAACAATTCAATCCTGCGGATTATAACATTAATTACAATGCATTCACTGTCGATATGGTGTACCGTTGGCGGTTTGCACCGGGCAGCGAAATTGATATTGTTTGGAAAAATGCGATCTACCAGTACGCGCAAGGAAAAAGTTCGCTGGTAGATGATTATGTTCAGAATTTTGAGACAACCTTTGATGCACCGGCCACGAATAACTTATCAGTGAAACTCATTTATTATATTGATTACCTGATGGTAAAAAACTGGTTCAAGAAAGATGCTTCCAGTGCTTTTGTTCCCGATAAACAAAACAATGCTCATTATTCAGGTTATCCAATGGACGAACGAAATATGTATCGGCCCGGAATGTAAGACCCGTTGAGTCCTGATTTATTGAGCTATCAAATTTTACGGCCGCATTTTTTTCATCGCTTCAGCAATTAAACCCGCATTCAGCTCATTCAGTTTTTCAAGTTCTGAAATAATGTTCACATAATTTTTATCATCACGGTTCTGGCTCAGTTTCCAGTTTCCTTCCATCTTATCTATAGAAATTTCCAATCCAACCACACCTTTCATTTCTTTGCGCACATAATCCTGTGGCATCGTTTCTATGCTCACAGGTTGTTTTGAAACAGCTTCATATTTATTCACCAGTCGTTTCAGTGATTCATACAATTGTTCACCTTCTACTATTTTCACTTTGCCGGTAACATGCACCGCAATATAATTCCACGTTGGAACATTTACATGATCGTACCACGATGAAGAGATGTAAGTATGCGGCCCCATAAAAACAGCAAGCACATCCGGATGTGCCTCGAAACTTTTCCATTGTGGATTAGCCCGTGATAAATGTCCCCACAAAACCCGCTCATCCTTTTCATTCGTTTGCAGTTCGAGTGGAATGTGTGTCGTCCAGGGTTTACCTTCATGCACACTGATTAAGGAGGCAAAGCTGTTTTTTTGCAGGAACTGTTCTATTTCCGGAAAATTAGTGTTGCGGTATAGTTTAGGTACGTACATGATGATTGATACTGAGTTGTTCAAAGATACTTTCTTCAAATCGAATTACATTCGCCGGTTCATGACATCTTTTATAATTACTACACCCAAAGAATTCAGCTTTCCGCAATGCCTTCATTTTTTGAAACGGTCGCCGCATGAATTGTTGCACCACGTGCAGGATGAGCAGGTAGAAAAAATAATTTATAGCAATGGAAAAACTGTTTTGATTTCCGTAACCGCTGACCCGGAACAACAACTTATTGTTGCAGTTTTGAATCGCCGCCTCACTTCCATACTTCAGCAATCCATCACTCATTATATGCAAGAATGGTTCGATCTGAAAACCAACCTGCAACCGTTTTATAAAATGGCCGCGAATGATGCAGTGCTTAAATCATTGGTGAGAAAATATTCCGGTTATCGCATTGTCAGTATGCCGGATTTGTTTGAATCACTCAGTTGGGCGATTATCGGTCAGCAGATCAACCTTACTTTTGCATATAAGCTGAAACGAAATTTTGTAGAGACTTTCGGAACAAAATTTTTATGGAAAAGAAAAACCTATTATCATTTTCCCTTACCGGAAACAATTGCAGCGCTTGAACCTGCTGCTTTACTTGAACTGCAATTCTCCCGGCAAAAAGCGCAGTATGTGATCAATGTTGCAAATGCATTTACATCCGGTGCTGTTTCAAAGGAAAAACTTTCACTGCTTTCCTTTCACGATGCTAAGCAGGCATTGACAGCATTGAAAGGCATCGGTAACTGGACCGCTAATTATGCATTGATGAAAACATTTCATTATCCGAATGCTTTTCCTTTGGAAGATGCCGGACTTCATCAGGCCCTTAGAAAACACCTGAACCTACAGAGAAAACCAACACTTCAACAAATTGAAATGCAGTTTAAAAAGTATGCCGGATGGGAAGCGTATGCTACTTTATATTTGTGGAGGAGTTTGAGTGAGGATTAATTGAAATTTTACGACAGGTTAATTCAATGGAGAGTTGCTTTTAATTTTTTGCCACCGGTTAAAACCGGAGGCAATAGATACCCGAGTCGCAGTCCGGAAATTTTATCATTTATTTTAATTGATGATAATTATTGAGTGGTAATTGAATGGTTGTAGATTTTTAACGCAAGCTTAAATCGAAGTGAACGGAAAATAAATAGACACTCCGGTGTCTCTTGCCGTCGATTTTAATAGATAACGGATTTGCAGGCAGCATCAATTGTTGTTGATTTAATCGATGGCATTTGAGCCCTGTAAGGGCGGAATTATGGTAGTGTATAAAAGATTAGATTTAGGGCAAGCCCTGTAAGGGCGACATTATTTTGCAGGTAACAATTTTTTATCGGTCAGCAATGAAAGATTTTCTTATATTTTTTTCCACAGTTAAAACCATATGCAATAGAAAACGTAGTAGATCAGTGTTATCTATAGCCATCGATTTTAATCAACGGATAATTTTCTTCAACCATTAAATTTCATTACCATGAATTTAAACGAAGCAAAAGTGCTCATTACAGGAGGAAGCTCCGGCCTCGGCTATGAAACAGCAAAGCAACTGCTTGCAAAAGGTGCAATGGTGATCATCAATGGCAGAAACAAAACCAATCTTGAAAAAGCAGCGAAAGAACTTGGTGCTGTTTCTATGGCCGGTGATGTAAGCAAGGAAGAAGATGTGATGCGAATGATTGAAACGACCATTAAAACTTTTGGAAGTTTCAATGTGCTCATCAACAATGCTGCTTTCGGCCATTTTGAATTACTGGTGAACATGAATACAGAGAAGATGCGTCAGTTATATGAAACCAATGTGCTGGGTGCTATGATGGTGGCACGGGAATCCGCCAGGCATTTTATCGAAAAGCAATACGGAACCATCGTGAATGTTTCATCGACTGCGGGCCGCGCAGGTTTCTCCGGCGGCACTGCTTATGCATCCACCAAATTTGCATTGAGCGGCATGACGGAATGCTGGCGTGCCGAACTGCGGCAACACAATATCCGGGTGATGCAGGTGAATCCAAGCGAAGTGCAAACCAACTTTGGCCCGAATGCCGGACGTCCGCCTAAACTGTACAATGCAACTAAATTGCAATCGCCGGATATTGCGCATACCATTGTAAGCATGCTGGAAATGGATGATCGTGCTTTTATTACAGAAGCAACTGTTTGGGCTACCCATCCCAAAGACTGAAACAATAGGCAAGTTTCGGGCTTTGATTTTTGCGTGATGTTTTTATCAGAAATTCCGCTTTATTTCTTTTCTTCATTGGAAATTGCTGACTATGAATCGTGCTGTTTTAAAATACCTCGCAATTGCCATCGGCTTTGCTGTCGTTTGGATACTGCTTGAGCATGTACTCGGATTCAACACCGCGCGACATGAGATTGGTCAGTACACCCGCAACGCGACCATGATTTTTTTCTGGGTCACTATTTTTCTAGTGATTCGTGAAACGAAAAAAAGTCAGGGTAATCAGCTCACATTTTTGCAGGGCTTTAAGACTGGAGTCATGTACACAGTGCTTTTCAGTCTTGCATTTGTATTGATCATATTGCTCTATGTGCAATTGATCAATCCTGATTTTTATGTTACTTACAAGGAATTTACCATGAATCAACTGGTCGCTTCACATGCCACACCTAAACAGATCAAGGATGCCATGCGCGAAGTAGATATGTCATACAACGGATCATTTCAATCCTATGCAGTACTCTTTTTATTTTCCACCATTTTCGGTGTTGTCATTTCATTGATTGCAGCACTCATTTATCGCACGAAGTCAGGGTCATGAAAATACTGATTGCAACCGTTGAACACCTTGATGAGCTGGCACTGTTGTTTGATGCTTACAGGATGTTTTATAAAAAACCTTCTGATGCGGAAGCGGCAAAAATATTTTTAAAAGAACGGATAGAAAACAAAGAATCTATCATCTTCATTGCAAAAGATGAACAGGGAATCATTGCAGGATTCACGCAGCTCTATCCGTTATTTTCTTCCACACGCATGAAGCGCTGGTGGCTGCTCAACGACTTGTTTGTGAAACCTGAATTCCGCGGCAATGGATTTTCAAAGTTGTTAATGGAACGGTGCAAAGCGTTGGCGATGGAAACCGATGCTGCCGGACTTTCACTTGAAACAGAGATCTCCAATCATATCGGCAACCGGCTGTATCCTGAAGTGGGATTTGAATTGGATCGGGAGCATAATTTTTATTTTTGGGAGAATGAGGTGGGGTAATTGTTTAATTGCTGAATGGTTGTAAAATCGCTGTTTCATTCTTCAAATTTATATAAACATTTGCCGCATGGTGGATTGTATTCTGAACTGGTGAATCAAATTTTTTTGGAATCTTTCGTAGCAGATGAACAAAGCAAAGCATTGAATAGATATGAATTAAGATGATCAATTTCTACAAACGTTGCTATTGTTAAATTGCTCAATTGTTCAGCAAGGTATCAGATATGAAACTTCATGCTTACCCTTTGTGAAACTCATTGATGGTTATGTTTTAATCACAACATCTGCAAATCCACCAAATGTTTATACACGCCATCTTTTCCCAATAACTCTTTATGTGTACCGCGTTCTTCCAGTTTTCCTTTTCGCAGCACAAATATTTCATCGGCATTCTGAATGGTGGAAAGCCGGTGTGCGATCACGATGCTGGTTCGGTTTTCCATCAGTTTATACAAAGCAGTTTGTACCAGCCGTTCGGATTCTGTATCAAGTGAGGAAGTGGCTTCATCCAGAATTAAAATCGGTGGATTCTTCAACACGGCGCGTGCAATCGTAAGGCGTTGCTTTTCTCCGCCACTTAGTTTACCTCCACGATCGCCAATGATGGTTTGATAACCGTTTTCCAAACGTGAAATAAAATCGTGCGCATTCGCCACTTTCGCTGCGTTGATCACTGCTTCTTCCGTTACGTTTTCCAGGCCAAAGGCAAGGTTATTATGAACAGTGTCATTAAAAAGAACAGGTTCCTGCGATACCATTCCAATCAGGCCACGCAAATCTTTGATCTTATAATTTCTGATGTCGGTGCCATCTATCAGAATAGCGCCGTCAGTGGGATCATAAAATCGCGGTAGTAAATCGGCAAAGGTTGTTTTCCCGGAACCGGATGGACCTACCAGTGCAATCACTTTTCCTTTCGGAATAGAAACATTTATACTGTTCAATGCATAACGTTTGTCTTCATATCCGAATGAAACATTCCTGAATTCAATCTTATCGTTAAATGTCTGGATGCCTTTTGCGTTTGGTGCCTCTTTAATTATTATGGGTTCATCAATAATTTTTAAAACCCGTTCACCGGATGCCAGTCCGCGCTGAATGCTGGTGACTGCTGAAGAAATATTTTTTGCCGGTGGCAGAATCTGAGAATACAAGGCAATGAATGCGATGAACTCACTCGCCGACAGTCCTGATTGCTGCGACAGTACCATCGTGCCGCCATAAAGCATAATGCCAACCACAATGGCAATGGAAAAGGTTTCGGTAACAGGTGCTGCCAGTTCACGCGTGTTTAAGATAGATTTAGTGGATTGCCTGAAACGGTTATTCTCTTTCGTAAATTTTGCACGTAGCATTGGTTCGGCATTGAACGCCCTGATGATCTTGCTGCCGCTGATGGTTTCTTCAGAAATCGCCATGATGGCGCCGAGCAAACTCTGACTGTTGATGGATTCTTTTTTTAATCTGCGCGAGATCACGCTGATGATGATGCCGGAAATGGGAAGAAAGATCAGTGTGAACAAGGTGAGTTTTGCTGATATCACAAACAACAGGGTGAAGTAAGCGATGATCGTAGCCGGATCACGGAAGAAGACCTGGATGGAAGTGACGATGGAGCTTTCAATTTCCTGCACATCATTTGAAATCACAGAAAGAAGGTCTCCTTTTTTCTGCCGTTGAAAATAGCCGGCCTGTATATCTAGAAACTGATCATGTATGGCTGAACGGATGTTGCGGATCAGGTTGGTGCGCATGCGTGCAAGCACCCGAAGCGACCAATACCGGAAGACATTAGCGAGTGTGATGCTGCAAAGGATTACGATGCATACATACCATAATGCGCCTACTTTGCCACGTTCAGCAAGGATGTTCTGAAAAAAATAATTGAAGGTGTTGATGAAATAAGAAGCGGAAAAAGTGAATTCAGGTTTCACTACATTCTGCTGCAACTGTATGGTCCCGAACAATACATTCAGCAAGGGTACAATCAGAGAAAAGTTCAACGCGCCAAAGATCACACTGAGAAAAGCCAGTACAACATATTCCGGCATATAGCCGGAGTATGGTTTGGAAAAGGTAAGAAGCCGGAGGTAGGTTTTCAAATGATGGGTAGTGGCGCTTACTGGAAAGAAGTCCGCATTGTTTAAAGGGCAACCTTTTTAAGGTGATACAACAGTTGCCGGGTGAATTGAAAAATCAAATATCCCTGTGTTAGCTGATATTTTCAAACTTTAAGGGCATTGAAATGAAAGACAGGTATCTTTTTAATTTTCAACACAATCACAACTGTTTCCGTGGGACATACGTTTGATGGCGAAAAATATTTTTAGGTGTTGCACTTTATTGGTATAAATTCGTTCCGGTTCCAGTGCCGTTTTTGATTTAAATGCTACTTAATATTATTGATTATGGAAACCATCAAACAGAAGAAGATTGCCAAGCTGATCAAGGAAGTGCTGAGTGAAATTTTTCAGCGCGACGGCTTGTCGATGATACATGGAGGAATGATCACGATATCACATGTAACCGTATCAGGCGACCTTGTAAGTGCAAAGGTGTACCTGAGTTTTTTCCAGGTGAAAGACCAGGAAGAAGTGCTGGCATCGCTGACAAATAACGAAAGAGAATTACGGCATAAGCTGGGTAATGCCATCAGAAACCAGGTGCGAAGGATTCCGGAACTGCACTTTTTTGTAGATGATTCTCTCTCTGAAGTTTTCAGAATGGAGGAGATTTTCAAGAAGATCAAAGAAGAAGAAAATGGAAATGCAGATTGATGAAGCATAACTTATCTGTTGTCCTCACAGTATTGTAAGTGATTGATGTAAGCCGCAATGAAATCATTAAATACTCCTCTTTGAATCTTCCCTTCTCCTTCGCTTACCGTTACCTGTTCAGCAAAAAATCCAGCAATGCGATCAACATCATTTCCTGGGTTTCTGTGTTGGGCATGTTCGTTGGTTCCTTGGGTTTGATTCTCGTGCTCTCGGTTTTCAATGGCTTTGAAGGATTAGTGATTTCACTTTATAATTCCTTCAATCCGGATTTTACAGTAACTGCTAAAGCGGGCAAATCTTTCACACCGGATTCAATGCAAATGCTGGAATTAAAAAAGCTCGGTGGCATCAGGGCAGTAGCAGAAGTGGTGGAAGAAAATGCTTTGCTCACGTATGCAGACCGTCAATACATTGCAACAATAAAAGGAGTGGATGTTGATTATGGATCACTTACCGGAATAGATTCCGCGATGTACTATGGTGAATTCAAACTGAAAAACGTCGGCGAAGATCTTGCTGTTGTCGGATTGGGAATAGAACAGGCATTGGGCATCAACTACGATAATCCGTTTGGTTTTCTCACCGTTTATATTCCCCGCAAAGACAAAACCACCGCTATCAATCCTGAAGATGCTTTCAACCGCGGACCGATAAGACCTGCCGGCAGCTTCGCTATTCAATCGGAGTTCGACAGCAAATATGTTTTTGTGCCACTGAGTTTTGCTCGTTGGCTTACAGGGTATGAAAAACAGGTTTCGTACCTGGAAATTGCGACAGAATCCGGTGTAGATGAAGTAAAGCTGCAGTCTGCCATTCAAAAATTGATGGGAACTTCTTTCGAAGTGAGAAACCGTTTGCAGCAGAATGCCGTGCTTTATAAAGTGATGCGCACTGAAAAGTGGGCCGTGTATGCAATTCTTACGTTCATACTGATTGTAGCTGCATTTAATATTGTTGGTTCACTCAGTATGCTCGTGATTGAAAAGAAGAAAGACATCGCCATCCTGAAAGCAATGGGAGCTGATGAAAGCCTTATCAGGAAGATATTTTTATTTGAAGGCACGCTGCTCTCTTTCATTGGTTGTTGCTCGGGCTTTTTACTGGCAGCCATCATCATCATTGTTCAACACAAATTTGAAATATTGAAAATTGGTGGTGGCTCTTTTGTAATTGATGCCTATCCTGTTCAAATGAAAGCAGGAGATTTTGTGTTGGTTTTCATTACAGTTATCTCCATTGGTCTCCTGGCGTCATGGTTCCCTTCGTGGCGCGCTGCAAAAAATGAATACCGGTTGACTGAAGAGTAGTAGTGAGTCGTTAGTTGTTTCTTAGTCCTAAGTCTTACGTCTTTTAGTCTTACGTCAATAGTCACCGGTCATTGGTCATAAATCTTTGCATTGGCACATTGGCCTATCAAACCATCAGCAAATCATTTTCATCAATTCCTGATTCTCAATTTCCAATTCCTTTAAACTAATCTGCTATTTTTGCCGCATGGATGTTGTACGACTGCATGACCTGAATTTCCGCACCTATATTCCTTCTGAAACTATTCGACAGCGAATCAGCGAGATGGCGGCAGCCATGAATTATGACCTTCGGCATGAAAAACCGCTCTTCATCGGTATTCTCAATGGCGTCTTCATGTTTGCAGGTGAATTGATGCAGCAGTTGAACATCGAATGTGAAATCACTTTCGTGAAACTTTCTTCGTATGAAGGAACGTCCTCTTCCGGCAAAGTGAAAACATTGATTGGTTTAAACGCTGATCTGAAAGGCCGGAATGTGGTGATTATTGAAGACATTGTGGATACAGGCAAAACAGTGAGAGAGTTTTTGAAATACATTCATACCCTCCAACCTGAAAGTGTGCGCATTGCGGCCTTGTTATTCAAGCCTGATGCATTGGAATCCGATATGGAGATTGATTATATCGGATTTAAAGTGCCGAATGAATTTCTGGTCGGCTTTGGATTGGACTATGATGGTTTGGGGAGAAATTTAAAGGATATTTATGTGAGGGTTTGATGTGATGAGAATGCATTGTTTAACTGTTAAATTGTTTAATTGTTAATCTCACAATAATGTACTGATTCCGATTTTGCAACCAACAATGAAACAATTTAACCATTTAGCCATCCAACCATTTAACCATCTAAATGCCAAACACTTCCAAGTGAAAAAAAATAACTGATAACAATGTTAAACATCATCCTCTTCGGCCCTCCCGGCAGCGGCAAAGGAACTCAGGCAGTAAAACTGAAAGAGAAATACGGCTTAGCACATATTTCAACGGGCGATATTTTCAGAGCGGTAATCACTACGCCTTCCGATCTGGGAACGGAGCTGAAATCATACATGGACCACGGACAACTGGTGCCCGACGAACTCACTTTTCGCGTGCTCGCCAATTACATTGATGGTAAGGATCTGATGAAGAGTGAAGGCATCATCTTCGATGGTTTTCCTCGTACCATTCCGCAAGCCGATGCACTCGATCAGTTTTTCAGTGAGCGCAACTCCGATATCACCATCGTTTTATCATTGTTGGTGCAGGAAGAAGAAGTGGTGCAGCGACTCTTGCTGCGTGGCCAGAGTTCCGGTCGTACCGACGACAACAATGAAGTAGTAATCCGCAAACGCATGCAGGTCTATCGCGATCAGACACTTCCCTTAGCAGCTTATTACAGTGATCAGCATAAATTTATGGAGCTGAAAGGTGAAGGTACTGTGGATGAAGTTTTCGAATTGCTTTGCACGGAGATTGATCGCCTGCTTCCCGGTAAGGCTTAGCCAAATGCAATTGCTTACCTTCACGCATTGTATAACCATGTTGGTTATTGCAGCATTTTAATACTCGCAGTGGAAGGTTCAAACTTTGTTGATTACGTAAAAATTTTCTGCCGCAGCGGCAATGGTGGCGCGGGCAGCATCCATTTTCGCCACGATAAAGTTACAGCCAAAGGTGGTCCTGATGGCGGCGATGGCGGAAGAGGCGGCCATGTGATACTTCGTGGTAACAAACAATTGTGGACACTGCTGCACCTTAAATACCGTAAACATATTCATGCAAAAAACGGAACGCCCGGAAGTGATGGCCGTTCTACCGGCGCTAATGGAAAGGATATGATGCTGGAAGTACCGCTTGGAACAGTTGCCAAAGATGCAGTTACCGGCAACATTCTATTTGAAATTACGGAACATAAACAAGAGGAGATACTGATAAAAGGTGGCCGTGGCGGACAAGGCAACTGGCATTTCAGAAGTCCAACCAACCAGGTTCCCATGTACGCGCAGGATGGTGAGCATGGTGATGAAGGTTGGAAAATTCTTGAGCTGAAACTGCTGGCTGATGTGGGCCTTGTCGGATTTCCCAATGCAGGAAAATCAACACTGCTTTCAACTGTGAGTGCTGCAAGACCTGAAATCGGCAATTATCCATTTACTACGCTCGTTCCCAATCTTGGTATTGTTTCCTATCACAGCAATCAATCTTTTGTGATGGCCGACCTGCCGGGCATTATTGAAGGTGCTCATGAAGGAAGAGGATTGGGACAACGGTTTCTTCGTCATATCGAACGTAATTCGATGCTGTTGTTTATGGTAGCAGCAGATTGTGACGATATCAAAAAGGAATATAAAATTTTATACAACGAACTTAAGCAGTACAATCCTGAACTGCTCATCAAGCCACGATTGCTCGCCATTACAAAAAGTGATTTGATTGATGAGGAGCTTGAAAAAATGCTGAAGAAAGAATTGCCGCGTGCATTGCCTCATATTTTCATTTCTTCCTTAACAGGAAAAAATATCGACAAGCTGAAGGATAAGATATGGAAGATGCTGAATGAGTGAGTTCCTTACATTGATATAGAGAAAATACTGTAGGTTTTATCTCCAACCAGGTCGATGTACTATACTTGCAAACCCTGCAAAAGTTGATTTCACAATAAGAAGTGGGTACAGGAATCAGCACAATTATCTCACCACGAGCACTGTTCCTTTTGCTTCAATGCGTTTTTTATTTCCATCCACCACTACCACCTGGTAAGCATAAGCACCTTGTTGCACCAATATACCTTTGTCACGGCCATCCCATCCATCATCCTGGTTGAGTGAAGTAAAAATTTCTTTTCCCCATCGGTTGAAGATGGAGAAACTGAAAGAGGTAACACCTTCCATATTCAGGATCGGTTTAAAGACATTGTTGTTTCCTTCCGGCGCGAATGCATTGGGCATATAAATCTGGCTGGGTTGATTTAAACACAATACATTAGAGCGGCTATGAACTGTATCAATGGTTCCGTTCGGAAAAATCATGGAATCAATTCCTTCCACATAATAGCAGGGTGTTGGCCCGGGAAGATTTTTTTCCGCGTATTCCCTGGTGGTTTCATTAAAATTGGAAATGCTGTTGAAGCCATTGCCATCATCACGAAAGAGCTGGTAACCCGTTACTGTTCCATACTGCAGAAAAGATTCGTCCCATTTCACCAAAAAACTCAGATCGCTGAATGCATAACCGCTCAACAGTATGCTTTTACCGATGGTGGAGGTGTCAACGTTCCCACAACTGTCACTCGCAATGATGCGATAGTAGTAACTCAGCGAACTGGTAAGTGCAGTGGTATCTGTATACACATTGATTACTGAAAGATTTGCCGGTGGAACAATAACTGCAATTTGTGTGAATCCGGTGCTGTCGAGGCTACGCTGAATTTTCAGACTTAATAAATCAGCCAAAGGATCGACGGAGTAGTAGACATTCACTTTTCCCGGCGCTGCTACAGACACATTCCTGATATATAAATCACCGGATGGCTGCACAACGTTCAGCTTTGCACACAGTTCATTGGAGGTGGAAGTAATCAGCGTGGTGGTTTGCGTGGCAACTACCTGGAAACAAATAATATCGCCGTCATTCAAACCTGTTACCTGGTAACTTAATGTGCCTGGAGGCAATGTTTGAATGCTGTTATAAGGTCCTCCATTTACAGCAACCATAACATCATACTGAAGCACATCAGGCAACCAGTGAGTGTATGCATACCAATTCAGGGTAACGGTATTGTTGCAACGGTCAACTTCTTGCTTTAGAAAAATGCTGTGTTGCGGCATTTCATCTATCGGTCCGGTATTCAGACAACTATCAATGGAACAAAGCACATAGCTCATAGAATCCGTATTGGGCTGCGCCGTTAAATCGGTGTAGGTAGTATTGGTTCTTCCATAAATTGTATCCAGGTTTACATTGCCTCCATTTAAAAAACGATAAATGATATATCCATAGGTATCCGGTGTTATGCTTGGCTTCCAGTTTATTTCGACTGCATTATTTTTTACAGTAACGTAATTAATAAGTGGGAATGAAGGATCGGCGCTGTCCAGCGTATCTGAATGCAGAAAGTTACCACCCGGACAAGTGTAATCACTCACCATATAGTAATAATACACAGGTCCAACGGCAATTGGACCATCGTCATAGGAGGTAGCCGCTGCATTTGTTTCTGAATAGATCAGCGTATAAGGACCATTAATATTCGTGCTTCTATAAATGTAGTACGCGTTAAAAGTACCACATGCATTTGTCGGCAAAGTCCAGAGGAGGCGAATGTATGGATTGAAATTAATTGAAATCTGGGTAACACATTTTAGGACAGGAGCATTTACATCCTGGGCAATGCTATTTGTAAATGCCAGCAGGCAATGGAGAAAAACCAGGCATACTATTTTGCTGCAGTAATTCTTCATAAGAGTCAATTCCTTATAGCTGCTGATTGAAATTAAGACAAATGTGTTTCCAAATCAGGCATTACCGACGTATTATTTGTATCGGCGTAAATCGGATTTCCTGCAACTACTTCCAGCATGCCTTCAGTATTCATGTATTTATTGGCCAATGATTGTACTTCAGCCGGCGTGATGGTTCTAATAGTATGAATCAGGTTGTAAAAAAAATCTTCTCTTAATCCATACACCACCAGTCCACGCATTACTTCCGCCACATTAAATGCGCCATCTACATCTGAAAGAAACACACCCAGCAAATAATTCTTAACGAGTTGCAGTTCCTCTTCCGGCACAGGTTCTGAGCGTAAACGTTCCATCTCGTAATAAATTTCCTTCACGGCGTCCCAGGTTACTTCGCCACCTACTTCTGTGGTTACATACAAATGAGCATCGTGCAAATAAGAAGAGATGGAAGAATGCACACCATAACAATAACCTTTGTCCTCGCGAAGATTTTGCATCAGCCGGCTTCCGAAGTATCCGCCAAAAATGGTATTGAGCACCCGTAAAGAAGGATAGTCAGGATGCAGTTTGTTCACGAGCATTTTTCCAATGCGGATGCCTGATTGCACAGCGTCTTTTTTTGCTGTGAACATTTTTCCGCTGCTTGTTTTTTCAATGGAATGATTGTAAGGTGCAGGTGCTGCTTTAGAAAAATTGCTTTTTCCAAAATAGGTTTCCAGCAATTCGAAAAGATGATCGGTTATTTTTCCGGCTACGATAATTTTAAATGCACCATTGCGGTACTGCGAGGCATGAAAAGATTTCAGGATGGAAGCATCAATCTGGTCGTAATCTTCGGGTGAAGTAGTATAGCCTGATGGATAATTGCCACTGTACAGTTGTTCGTTGAAAGTTTTGTGTGCGAGGAAATCCACTTTTTGCAAATTCACCAGCAAGCGTTGTTTGCTGTTTTGTATATAGGTGGTTAATTCCTTATCAGGAAAAGTTGCGCCATAAATTACTTCCTGCAACAATGGAAATAAACGGTCGAGGTGTTTATTCAGAGAGAAAAGTGAAACCTGTCCGTAATCTATTGTCGCATCTGCGGTAATGCTTGCGCCATAGAATTCGATGGCTTCCGCTACTTGCTGCGCTGTTTTATCAGCGGTTCCTTCCATCAGTAATTTGCTGGTGGTGGCTGCCACCGCCCGTCTTGGTTCCTGCCAGCGTCCGGCGTCAAAAATCAATTCCACTTTGGTTACCTCCTGGCTTCCCGCATTAATACTTACCACAGGAATGCCATTGCTTAACTGAAATCTGTTAATAGGTGGCAGCATGATGGATTCAATGTCACGTAAAGGCGGAGCTACTGTTCTGTCGGTTGGGTTCATAGGCGGGTAAAAATACAAAAAAGGTGGGGAGGGATGGAAGTGAGTTTGTTTAGTTAAGTATGTTTATTTACAGGTAGTCCAATGGAAAAAGCGCTGCAATGAATTCATTGCATATCTGAGACAGCATCAAGCATATCCTGAAGAATATATCGGTTAATTATCATGAAAATTTTCTAAGCAGTTAGCAAAATTCAAAGACAAATTGCCAGTGTATGTTTCCTGTTTACGAAATTGAATTCATTACAAATGTATAAAGGGAGTCGCTAGCAAAGTCGCAAAGGTCGCAAAGGAAATAAGGGTATTTATCTTTACGTGCTTTTCGCCTTTGTGAGAAAAACCAAATGGCGTACATCTTGTATACCCTTGCGTCTTTAATAAATTTCTTAAGCTACCATTATCCTTATATTGCAACAAAATATATGCTTTCAAAATAGGTCACATTAAAAACAAACAAACAACTATGCCTAAGTCCGGTTGTATATTTTTACTTGCCATGTTGTTGATTACTGGTTTCCAAAGTTTTTCACAAGTCACCAATGACGCGCGTTTCAACCTGATGACTCCCGGAATCCGGCAATGGTTTCCGGGATGGTACGTTTCGCTTACGGGTGACACTGTCAAAGGATTTATTTACTTGTCGAATCAGATTGACAATCAGGTGCAGTTTCAATATTCCACGCATAATCCGCCTGATATGAATGCGCTGACAATAGATGCTGCAAAAGCAAGCGGATATCTTGTAAAGGACCGCGTGTATGAATCGTTGCTCATGGAATCTGTCAAAAATTCATCACCGGCATTTGTTCGAAGGTTAGAAGCTGGCCGTTTAAAATTATTTGCATGGTACAGTCTGCCTGCCAACGGAACACTTCATGATGGTACTAACGACCGGCCCATTACAGTTAATGATGAAAAATTTCATGAAAGCGTTTTTATTCTGAAAATGGGAGACGGACTACCATTCTTTATTCCGTCTTCCAAAAATTTTGCTGAAGCAATGAGTAAGCTGCTGGCTGATGATGTTGCATTAGCCAGCCGGATTTCCCAAAAACTGAATGGCTATCGCTCCACAGATATTCTGAATATTGTGCAGCAATACAACGAATGGTTCAGCAGTCTGCATTAATTTTTACCGCAGATTACTGAATGATCATCGGTTCAATGTGAATTTTTTTGACAGCAGTTTATCCCCAACCTGCACTTCTACAAAATATAAACCCGCAGGTTCATTTCCGGCAGCAAAAGTGAATTTGTGAATGCCGCCTTTTAATTCACCATCTGAAAGCACTGCAATGGATTGCCCTAATACATTCCTGATCAGAACTGTACAATGTGCATCATTGGGTAACATGATTCCAATCGTTACATTATCGGTGGCTGGATTAGGATAAGGATCATACAGCATCCATTCATTTGTTTCCGCATCATTTCTATTTAACTGATAGAAAAAATCAGGGGTTGGAAAGTGAATGGAATTCGTATACGTATGACTCTTCTGCACTTCAAATGTCCAATAACCTTCAGGCGCTGTCATCGGTTTGCTGATATTTCTTCCACTGTTTGAGGAAGCATGTATGTAATAAAAAACTTTTGTCGGGGCATTTTGTGCGGGCAGGTATGCATAAAAAGTATCATTGGCTGCGGCTGTCATGGGCACTTCAGCATATCCTGCAGTTGTATCCACCGTCCAGAAAACAGAAGCATCACTAACACCGGAAGGCGTTTTGATTTTGGCTTCTATTAATATGGGAGCAGATGATGCAGCTTTATTCTGAACCGGTGCATGTGAAATCCAGATCGGGTCAGCGTGGGCAATTTCCTTGGTTATGCAATGGATTGCACCCAAGGCGGAGATGATGTTTGCATTGCTATTGTCACAATCAATAGGGACAATCTTATAACCGGGCATATTCTCTTTATAAATTCTGATGGCGGTGGTATCGTACTCTTCCCGGTAGGTAGGTAAGATGACTGTCTTATTCACGATCACAGAGTTAGTATAAGTGCGGTAAGAAGATTGCGGAATATACTGGCCTGTTGTGCTTGGCGGCATAGGTATGTAAACAATTTTATAAGGCCGGCCAAAACAGGTGAGATAGTTATCCTTAACGTATTGAATGTTGGCTGCAATCTGCGGACCGTCTGCAACGCCTGTTGGAAACTGACCGACTAATATTGTTTCTTCATCCAGCAACTTCATGTGCATATCGATGTGATGAATTTCATCGAAGGGCAATGTTTCCATGGTGATGTAACGGTTAATGCCAAGATATTTACTCATAATCTCTTCTATATCTGCTTTTGTTTTTACAGTCACGTCATAATCATTTCCGGGTCCGTTTTCATCAAGAATCAGCTCAGAAGAAAATGCAGTGTTGTGACCATCCACCATAAAATTTCCACCTGTTGCTACAAGGTCATAAGGCGCTGCAGTCATCTCATAAATTGGCAAACCGATTTTTGTGGCAAGCGCACCCGGAATCACATCGTCTTTTGGGCGCGGACGATTGTAGATCCAATCGGTTAATGAAAGTTGCTGCACATCATTTTTGTAAATATTCCAGGGACCATAATCGCGGCACCAGATAGAATTAAAACTCTTCACCAGAAATTTCACATTCGTTAATGGAATACCTGAAGAAGTGAGTGAATTTTTTACACTGTTGGAATCTGTACAAACGATATAAACAACGCATTCCTCCTGTGCCGCATCCACAATGGCTTTGAGTATGGTAGTATAGCTTGTCCAGGTGATGGTCAACCCTTGAATCTCTTCCCATTCGGCTGATGCTCTTGGTGTAAAATCAGGCGGAGTAATATCACGGATGCCTTCTGTATTAATGAGGTAGGAAGGAAGCAGGGCACGTTCTTCCTCTGTCATCCAATGAGGAAGGTTTTGAGCAATCATTTTTCCGGAAGAAAAAATCAGGATCAAAAAAAGCAGGGGGAAAATTTTTTTCATGGCAGATTTTTTTATGTAGCGTAAAAAGGGTTGGAATGGCTAAAGTAGGATTTAATGAGTATCAGTTTTTCGAATGATAATACAACACCGAACAGTTATCCGGCGTAAAAATATTTCGTGCCTGTTCTAAAATGTCGGCAGCAGAAGTTTTCAGGTAATGATTTGTTTCTTCATTAACTAAACTTGCATCACCCAGCAATTCATAATAGGCGAGGTTCATTGCTTTATTCAGCAGTTCTGTTTCGGAGAAAATGATCTGCGCTTCTATACGGTTTTTTACCTTCGTCAATTCGGTTTCGTCAATAAGCTCACCGGTAAATTTGCTGATCTCTTCATCAATTGCCTTGTCCGCCTGTTCCATTTTCACACCCTTCACTAATTTTCCTTCCACCACAATCAGTCCCGGATCAATGGAACCGGTTTGATAAGCATTTATTTCTGAGAATAATTTTTTCTCCTTCACCAGTGATTGATATAGCCTGCTGGATTTTCCCCCTGATAACACATCGGTGACGAGGTCGGCCGCGTAATAGCGCGGATCCATGCGTGCCGGCATGTGCCAGGTTTTATAGATCGCATCCAGTGGTACATCAGCTTCCATGGTCAAACTTTTCAACCCTTTTTGCGGAGGTTCCTGCGGAATATTTCTGGGTGGTTTTTTCCCGGCAGGAATATCGCCAAACCATTTTTCAGCCAGTGAAAAAATCTCTTCTGCTTTTACAAAGCCGGCTACAACGAGAATTGCATTGTCAGGACGATAGTGTTTGTAAAAAAAAGATTGCACATCACTCAGCTTTGCTTCTTCAATGTGTGCTAATTTTTTACCGATGGTCGGCCACTGATATGGATGGGTGCTGTAAGAAAGCTCGCGGATCTTATGCCATACATCTCCGTAAGGCTGGTTGATGTAATGTTCTTTAAATTCTTCACACACTACTTTGCGTTGCACATCCAGCGAATGTTCGCTGAAAGCCAGCTCATTCATGCGGTCTGATTCGAGCCACAGCGCTGTTTCAAGATTGTGTGCAGGAAGTGTTTCGTAATAATTGGTGATATCAGTTGATGTGAAAGCATTGTTTTCACCACTGGCTTTCTGCAATGGTTCATCAAACACCGGAATGTTTCGCGATCCGCCAAACATCAGGTGTTCAAACAAATGCGCAAAACCTGTCTGATCAGGAGTTTCATCTCTTGAACCCACATTGTATAAAAGATTTACCGCAGCAAGCGGCGTGGAACGGTCTTCATGCACCAGTATCTTCAACCCGTTACCTAGCGAACTCTTTTTATATTCAATCATACTTTTTTGATTAAGCCCTAAAAATACACATTGCCTGTGAAAGAGTATCAGGTGCACTTGTTACGTTCTCCGGATTTTTCAGATGAATTCAGCAGCAAAAATAAATTCTTAAAAGATTATCAGATAAGACTTTGATTCGCGAGAAGATACCCGATATAAATACCGGGATACAACCAAAATAACTTTTCCGATCTATCTTTGCTCTATCAACATGAATACCGGACAACTCATACATCGCGCGCTCAACTTTGAATTTCTTTCTATTGAAGAAGGAATGCACTTATTTGAGCATTCACCAACCACTGAACTTATGGCGGTTGCACATGAATTGCGGATGAAACAGAAACCGGAGAAAGTGGTGACCTGGATCATTGACCGTAATGTGAACACTACGAATGTCTGCATAGCCAATTGTAAATTCTGCAACTTCTTCCGTAAGCCCGGCGCTCCGGATGCTTATGTAACTACCATTGATCAATATAAACAAAAAATAGAGGAGACCTATCGATTTGGAGGGGAGCAATTGTTATTACAAGGTGGCCACCATCCAGATCTTGGATTGAGTTTTTATGTGGATCTTTTTAAAGAACTGAAATCACTTTACCCCAATTTAAAACTTCATTCACTTGGTCCGCCGGAAATCGCGCACATCACCAAGCTGGAAAAATCAACGCATACTGAGGTATTAAAAGCACTGATGGAAGCAGGATTGGATTCATTACCCGGAGCAGGTGCAGAAATTTTAAACGATCGTGTGCGCCGGCTGATCTCCAAAGGAAAGTGCAGCGGTCAGGAATGGCTGAATGTTATGCGCGCGGCACATCAGCTCGGACTCACCACCTCCGCTACCATGATGCTGGGCCATGTGGAAACGCTTTATGAACGATTCGAACATTTGGTATGGCTGCGCCAGGTGCAATCAGAAAAGCCGGAAAATGCAAAAGGATTTATTGCTTTTATTCCATGGCCTTTCCAGGATGAAGGAACATTGCTGCGCAGAATTCGTGGCGTGAGAAACAGTGTGAACGGTGATGAATATATCCGCATGATTGCGCTCAGCCGGATCATGTTGCCCAATATAAAAAATATTCAGGCCTCCTGGCTTACCGTAGGTAAAGACATTGCAGAGATTTGTTTACATGCAGGTGCCAACGATTTCGGTTCTATTATGATTGAAGAAAATGTGGTGAGTGCTGCAGGAGCGCCGCACCGCTTCACTGCAAACGGTATTCAGCAAGCCATTCGCGAAGCCGGATTCGAACCACGACTCCGTAATCAACAATATGAGTACCGGGATATTCCCTCGAATATAGAACAGCAGGTGATCAATTATTAACCTGGAGTTTTCAAAATGCAATACGACTTTAATAAGTCCTTATGCTATTGCTGATTATAATGTCGGATTGTTAAATAACAATTTTGCCATTCGTCCATCGTGTCCATAGATATCATTCCTGAAATTTATGCGGCCTTTACGGTCAACCCATGCGGTGAAATAAGCGATGAAAACAGGTACCGGAGTTTTTAGCGTTACTGTAGTTTCTTTAGTGCTGTTCATCGCCGGAGCAATTTTTTCAGGAGTCCACAACGAATCATTTCTCAATAGGTATTCAGCCAGTCTTACC